>NZ_JBAKHL010000003.1:0-142855 GCF_036902715.1 Micromonospora sp. CPCC 205546 | reverse complement strand
CCGGTTACATTCCGAACCCGGAAGCTAAGCCCTCCAGCGCCGATGGTACTGCACTCGGGAGGGTGTGGGAGAGTAGGACACCGCCGGACAATCTTTCGGTTCAGGGTCACCCTTTCGGGGTGGCCCTGAACTGCGTTGTACAGCAATTTCGCCGGCCCCACCGCCGGGAGCACGGCCCTGCCGTGGGAGCCCGCGTGCCCTGCCGCAGGCGCCGCCGACACGGCCGCGCGAGTCTCCGACGGGGCCGTGGGCACCGCCGATATGACCGCAGGGGCCTCCGGGAGCGCCGCACGAGCCTCCAGCGCGGTCGGAGGGGCTGGACCCACGTTCCGGCGCCGGGCACACTCAGGCGAGCAGCGGGGCTTTCAGGGGTGCGTGGACGTCGGGCACGGGTGGTTCCCGGCGGGGCCGCGGAACCAGTGGGCAGGAGGGCGATGTGCGGACCGTCGTGGAACGCATGCGGGCACGTCCTCGGCCCGACGAGCAGATGGAGCGGCTGTTCGCCGACGGCTGGCCCGCCTTCATGGGCGCCGACCGGCAGGCGAATCGTCATCTGCGTCGCGTGCGTGAGGTCTTCGCCGACCTGGAGCTGGCCCTGCTCGACGGCGACGAACTCTGCGCCGCGGGGTGGGGCGTGCCGATCCGCTGGGACGGCGACCCCGCGTACCTGCCCGGGGGCTACACCGACTCACTGCGTCGGGCGCTCACCGGTCATGACCAACTGGACACCCCCGACACCCTGGTGGTGATGGCCGCGCAGGTCCGTCCCGACCTGCGCGGCCGGGGCCTGGCCGGCGACCTGATCACCGCCCTGCGGTCCCTGGCGGAGCAGCGCGGTTGGCCTCGCGTCGTCGCCCCGGTACGACCCACCCTCAAGGCCCGCTACCCCCTGACCCCGATCGAACGGTTCGCCACCTGGACCCGGGACGACGGCGCCCCGCTCGACCCGTGGGTCCGTACGCACTGGCGGCTCGGCGCCCGGCTGATCGCCACGGCACCGCGCTCGCAGACGATGACCGGCACCGTCGCGGAGTGGCAGGGGTGGACCGGCATGGTCTTCCCCGACAGCGGCGACTACGTCATTCCCGGCGGGCTCACGCCGCTGCACGTCAACCGCGACCGCGACGAGGGCACCTACACGGAGCCCAACCTGTGGTTCCGGCACCGCTGAGGCAGGGGCGACAGGGCGCGACGTCACGTCGTGCCCGCTGCCCGGCCCCGGACCGGGTCGCACGGCCTCGACGGTCGGGCGCGGTGTGCGTACGACAGGAAGCCCCGCCGGCGGCGGCCGGCGGTCTTCCTCCCAGGGTGATCCGCGCGGGCGTCAGGACGGCTCTGGGCCGCAGATGAAGCGCGGCTCGGCGGCGTAGCGCCAGGTGAACTTCTCCCGCTTGACGACCTTGCCGTCCTTCTTGATCACCCGGAAGGCGTCCTGGGTGAAGCCCTGGCTGCCGTTGGCCGGAATGCACGTCGGGCCGGGCTTCAGGTAGACCGTCGTCGGCTGGGTGATGTTGCGGCGCGGGCTGTACTCGGTCTTCACGCTGTCCCAGATCTTGGTGCTCCAGATCGACACGGTGATCGAACCCGACGTGTAGGAGGTGTCGATCAGGACGCCGTGCTCGGTGTTGTTGCGGAACTTGAAGTCCAGGTCCGGCCAGAAGATGGTCGACTCGATGACCGCCGGGTAGCGGCTGAACCAGTACGAGTGCGGCTTGTGCTCGACGTCCTCCAGCCCGGCGTAGTACGTGGCGTTGAACAGCGTGGTGGTGAACTGCGAGGTGCCCCCGCCCACCCCCGGGACCAGCTTGCCGTCGAGGATGACCGGGGCGTCCCGGTAGCCCTGGGCGTAGCCGCGCTCGCCGGTGTGGCCGTTGAGCGAGAACGTCTCGCCGGGCAGCACCACCGTGCCGTCCACGTCCTTGGCGATCGTGACGATGTTCTGGCTGCGCGGCGAGGAGAGCCCACCGGTGAACCGCGTGGTGAAGCTGGAGACCCGCTCCTTGATGCCCAGCCCGGCCAGCTTCGCCGCGGTCAGCTCCGGCTCCGCCGGCTTCAGCTCGCCGGTGACCTTCCGGCCGTCCGCCTTCGGCAGGACGGCGAGCAGGTCGCGGCCGAGGGCCGCGCTGTCGAGCTGCTGACCGGGCTTGCCGTCGACGACCTTCGGTTTGCCGCCGGAGATGGTCATCCGCGCGTCCCGCGGCGGCACCTCGATGGCGGTCAGGTCGTCGCCGAGCGCGGCGCGCAGCCGCTTCACGTCGATCTGCGGGGTCAGCTTCCCGGCCTTGTCGGCGGTGAACCGCAGGCTCCTCGCGATCGCCTTCGGGGGGATCTGCACCGAGCCTTTGCCGGTGGACAGCGTGACCGGGGCGGCGACGGCCGGCTTCGCCAGCTCGGCCACCAGCCGGTCCACCTCCTCGGCCGTGGTCTCCGGGTGCTTCTCGACCAGCGGCACGGTCACCGGCTGACCGCTGAGCCAGCCGTCCCGCACCGCCTGCGCGGAGCCCTCCGGGTCGAGCGCCAGGCTCGGCTTCGGGTGCACCGCCTTCGGCGTGGTGCCCTTCCAGGTGATCGCCGGCATGGTCATCTTTCGGCCCTGGTCGCCGACGACCTTCTCGAGGGCGGCGTCGAGCCGGGCCGCGTCCACCGTCACGACAGGCTGCACCGTCCGGGAGCCCACCAGCCGGTCGACCGCGTGCGCCTCGGCCTCGGTCGCCGCCACCACCGTGGCCTCGACGTCGACGGCCAGGCCGACGGTGGCCGGGTCGATCGTGGCGGTCCGCTCGCCGACGCGTACCGACAGCGGGGTGCTGAGGGCCGCGGCGCGGCGTTCGAGTTCCGCCCGCAGCTCCCGGGCGGCGTCCGCGCGGCTGCGGCCGCCGAGTTCCGCACCGAGCACCGTCGTCCCGCGCGGCACGTCACCGGCGTACGCGTAGACGCCCGCCCCCGCCACGGAGCCCAGCACCACCGTGGCGACCCCGGCGGCCAGCAGCAGGCGGACCCGGCGGGACCGTGATCCGCCCGGCCCACCCGCCGGGGCGAGCGGCGCCGGCTCCTCACCGGGCCAGGTCACGGCCTTGACCTGCACGGTGGGGCGGTCGTCGGCGGGTGGAGTCTTCTCGCCGTACAGCGTCACGGTCACCTCGATCGGACGTACCACAACGGGGGGAGCACGCCTCCGCCCGGAAGACACCTACGGTAACCGGCGCTCGGGCGGGGGCGGCAGCCTGCGCCCCGACCGTCGCGTCACCGCGTGTCGCGCGGCGTGTCGCGGGACGCCGGCCGCTCGTGGGCCGGGGCGACGGGCATGGCACGGTAGGGGCATGGGTGCGGACGAGGCGGTCCTGGCGTACGGGGGCGGATGGCTGCACCGGGCGGGGGAACTGCGTACCGACCCCGAACGGCTCGCGGCCCTGCTGGCGGACCCGGCGAGCACCCTGCTGCCGCTCTGGCGGGACCGCTGCCTGGTGGCCGGGGACGCGCCGGTGCGGCTGACCGGGGAGCGGGCGGCCGGTGCGCTCGCCGTCGCCGACGAGACCGTCTTCCTCGGCATGGACGAGGGCTCGGCCGTCTTCGCCGTGGACCTCTCCGGGCTGCCCGAGGCCGCCGCCGTCGAGGTGGCGGGGGCGGGTGCCGCCGTGGACGTCCGGGCGCTGGTCGGCCGACTCGACCCGGCCGGGGCGGCCGTCCAGGCGTACGCGCGGGGGCTGCTGCACTGGCACCGGCAGCAGCGCTTCTGCGGCACGTGCGGGGCGTCGACCGTCACCCGGGGCGGCGGACACGTCCGGTCGTGCGCGCGGGCGGACTGCGGCCGGCTCCTCTTCCCCCGGATCGAACCGGCGGTCATCGTGCTCATCGAGGCGCCCGGCGCCCCCGACCGCTGCCTGCTGGCCCGGCACGCGGGCGCGCCCGAGGGGTCGTACTCGACGCTCGCCGGCTTCGTCGAGGTGGGCGAGAGCCTGGAGGACGCCGTCCGGCGGGAGATGGCCGAGGAGGCCGGGGTGACGGTGACCGACCTGGCGTACGCGGGGTCGCAGGCGTGGCCCTTCCCGGCCGGCCTGATGGTCGGCTTCCGGGCCACCGCCGCCTCCGAGCAGGTGCGGGTGGACGGCGAGGAGCTGCTGGAGGCGCGCTGGTTCACCCGGGACGAGCTGCGCGAGCGGGCGGCCGCCGGCCGGCCGCTGGGCCGCGTCGACTCGATCGACCACCACCTGCTGCACTCCTGGCTCGCCGCCGGGGCCTGACTCGGCGCCAGCTCCTCCAGCGCGACGCGGCCGCCGCCGGTTTCTCAGCGGACGAGCACGGCGACCGGCGCGGACGGCGTACCGGTGTCGACGCCGTCGGTGGCCGCGACCCGGAACTCGTAGCGGTGCCCGCGGACCAGCAGCACGGCGGTGAAGTCCGTCCCGCCCACCGGCACCGGGTCCGTCCGCCACTGTCCGCCGGACGTGACGTCGCGGACCTCGACCCGGTAGGAGAGGCCCGGCCCGGCCGGACGCCAGGTCAGCCGGACCTCGCCGGTGCCGGCCGCCGTCGCCGCCAGCCCGGCCGGCGTGGGTAGCCGCGGGACGGCCCGGACGGGCCTGCTCTGCCGTCCGGCGCCGGCCTGGTTGGCCGCGGCGACGACGAACTCGTACTCGTGGCCGTTGCGCAGCTGGCGGATGGTGGCCTCGGTGCCCTGCACGGGCACCTCCTCCTCGGTGAACTCCCGCTCCCCGGCGGTGAGGTCCCGCCGGTAGACGCGGTGCCACCCGCCGGGATCGGCCGACCGCCAGGTCAGCTCCACCTCGCCCGGCCCGGTCTTCGTCACCCGCAGGTCGGTCGGCACCACCGTCGGCGCGGTGAAGCGCGCCTGCGCCCGCACCGGCGGGGAGAGCGGACCCTCGCGGTCGCGGTCCACCGCGCTGACGGCGAACTCGTACTCGTGGCCGTGCTCCAGGTGGCGGGCGAGGTGACTCGGCCGGGTCTCGAGTGCGGGCGAGCCGAGGCGGCTCTGGCCCGCCGTCACGTCCCGCCGGTAGACCCGGTAGGAGACGCCGGGCCCGAGGTTGGGCCAGCCGAGCCGGAGGTTGCCGTCCGCCTGGGTCTGGACGGTCAGCCGGGCCGGCGCGGCCGGCGGGCTGACCGAGGCGGTGGCCCGGACGGGCGTCGAGGGCGGGCTGTCCCCGCCGCCGCCGACTGCGACGACGGTGAACTCGTACGTCCGGGCGTGCCACAGCGAGCCGACGGTCGCGCTGGTGCCCGTGAACGAGCCGACGAGGGCCGGTTCCCGCTGCCCCGCCGTGACGTCGCGTCGGTAGAGCCGGAACAGCTGGACGAACGGCACCGGCTCCCAGTGCACCGCGACGTCACCGGTGCGGCCGGCCTCGGCCCGCACCCCGCCCGGCGGCGGTGGCGGCGGCACGGTGGCGGTCATCCGCGCCACGGGCGAGGGAGGGCCCTCGCCCCGACGCCCGACGGCGGTCACCCGGAACTCGTACTCGTGCCCGTTGACCAGGAAGTCGGCCGAGGAGCGGGGCTCGGCGGTCGGCTCGCCGATCCGCACGAAGTGGGTCTGGCCGGCGGTCACGTTTCGGCGGTGCACCAGGTAGCGCAGCTCGTCGTCGGTCGGGACGGGACGCCACCGCAGCTCGGCGTTGCCCGCGCCCCGCGCCTCGGCCGTGAGCGCCGCCGGCGCCGGCGGCACGTCGGCCCGGTCCGGCCGGGGGCGGGGCCAGTCGACCTCGACGAAGCGCGGCCGGTAGAGGCCGGCGTCGGCGTACGTCACGGCGTCGTCGACGTTGTTGACGTTGTAGGAGACCAGCAGCTTGCCCGGACGAGCCAGGTCGGGGTGCAGGTCGGCGTCGTAGACGAGGTGCCCGGCTTTGGTCTCGGGCGCGCGGTGCAGGTAGTCCGGCCCGTCGAACGGACCCGTCGGCCCGCCGGCCGAGTACGCCACCAGGTCGGCGCTGAACACCAGGTTGTTCTCGTGGGTCACGAGCACGTACCGGTCGCCGACCCGCTGCACCCCGTACGACGTGCCGACCCCGCTGAGGATGCGCGCGGATCGCTCCGCCGTGGGTGCCCAGCCGGTGCCCGTCCAGAATTCCCACGGGCCGTTCAGGTCGGTCCCGGCGACCCGGGCGACGTGGGCGAACTTCGTCTCGCCGCTGGCCTCGGTGCCGTAGACCAGGGTGTGTCCGCCGTCGCGCAGCAGGGTGGAGCCCCACGAGATGCGCTCCCCGAGCGGCAGCGGCCGGACCCCGGTGGGCGTCAGGCCGGGCAGTGCGAAGGTCGCCAGCGAGGTGCCCAGCAGGACGTGGTCCAACGGGCCGTCGCCCGTGCGGCGGTAGCGGTTGACCAGCACCTGGAGGGTCTCGCCCACGACCTGGGCGTCGCCGATCCAGTGGAACTGGTCGGCGGCCGGCGGCGGCACCAGCGAGGCGGGGTCGTCGGCGGTGCCGCCGTGCACCGTCTCGCGCAGCTCGTCGCCCTGCTGCACCACGGCCGAGTTGTTGATGAACGACGCGGTGCGGGGGCGGGAGCCGTCCGGGCCCACGGGGCCGAGGAAGGTGTCGGAGAAGAGCCAGAGGAGCCGGCCGTCCGGGAGCCGGACAGAGGCCGTCCGGTCGGCGCCGTTCCACCGGCCGGAGGTGTCGCCGTAGCGCTCGAAGAGGGCGGTGAGCCGGTCGGCCGACATGCCGCCCTCGGCCCGCGCCCGGCCCGGCACGCCGGCCGTCAAAGTGAGCACCAGCGTGGTGGCGTACAACACGAGCAACCAGCGGGCGTGTGCGCGGCCCTTCCCTGGCCCGGATCCGGTCGTGGCCGTGCTGACGCTCACCCAGAAACCCCCGTCTCCTGGTCATCCGTCCCGCACTGTGACATGTCCTCCCGCTGGGGTGGTAGTGGCCGTACGGGTGCGTTTCGGCCTGCTGTCCCGTTCGTGGGTGATTGTCATGAGCCCGGTGACGACGGCGGTGGCCGCCGCCGTCACCAGCGCCGCCCCGGCGATCCCGGCGACGGTCCGCGGCACGACGGTCGCCACGGCCGCCACGAAGATCACCGTCGACGTCCACAGCGGAGCGGCCGGCCACCGGGCCGACGCCGCGACGCGGGCGTTGACCAGGATGAACACGACCGCGTACAGGGCGCCGGTGGCGGCGAAGAGCGGGGCGTAGCGGCCGGCCGCGGTGTAGTCGGGGCCGCCGGCGAGGCGGAAGGCCAGCCCGCCGGCGAGCGCCGAGCCGAGCACCAGCACCGCCCCGGCGCCGGCGACCAGGGCCAGCGCGGTGAGCAGGGCCCGCCGGTCACCCCTGGCCAGCCGGGGCAGCGCGATCACCGTCACCACCTGCGGCGCCCACAGTGCCCCCTTGGTCAGCACGGTGCCGACGGCGTAGGTGCCGGAGACGTCCGGCGGCAGGAAACGGCGGGCCAGCAGGAGATCCACGTAGGAGACCACCAGCATCGCCAGGGTGGCGCCGCTGGCGGTGAGCACCGTCCGGGTGGCGAGGGTGGGCACGGCCGGGTCGACGCCGGCGCCCCGGCTGAGGCGTACCAGCAGGGCGAGCACCAGAACGGAGGTGAGCGCGCCGGCCAGCAGCGACCCGGTGAGCCCGCCGCCGAGCGCGAGCCCGGCCACCATGCCCCCGTAGCGGCCGGCGCCGAGCAGCGCCATGCCGCCGGCGAGGCGCAGGAAGCGCTGGTCGCCCTGCAACTCGCCGAGCCAGCGGCCCGCCGCCACGACGGCCACGGTGAGCACGCCGAGCAGCAGCACCGCCGGGGCGGTCAGCCGGAGCTGGACGGCGGCCACCGGCAGCGTCAGGGCGAGCAGCGCGGCGGAGACGAGCACCGTGAGCAGGGTCGGTCGGGCGGTGGCGGCGCGACCGTGCCGGGCCCGGTGCACCGCGACCGCGATCTGCAGCCCGGTGCCGGCCACGCCGCCGATCGCACCCAGCGCCAGGAGCGTGGCGAGCGCGCTCAACTCCGCCGGGTCGAGGTGCCGTGCGCCGAGGACGGGCACCACGTAGGCGAGCCCGTTGACCAACACGCCGGCCAGCGTCACCGCGACGCCGGCGGTGCCGAGACCGGTCGCCCGGCCGGGCTTCTCCGAATCCGTACCCATCAACCGTCCCGTGTCGCCGGCACTCCCGGGGGTGCGACGGGCGCGCGTACAGTGGCGCCACGCCGGTGCCACGCCCGGTCAGCGTAATGAGGAGGTCAACCCTGCGGGAGAGGTCGATGCTCGTCGGGCTCGGGCTGGCCGTCACCCTGCTGGTCCTGGCTCCGCTGGCGGCACCCGGCTACGTGCTCAGCTACGACATGGTCTTCGTGCCGCACCAGCCGTGGCGCGCCGAACTCGTCGCCCCGTCCGACTCGCTGCCCCGGGCGGTGCCGTTGGACGCCCTGGTGTCGCTGGCGAGCCAGGCGGTGCCCGGGTGGCTGGTGCAGCGGCTGGCGCTGGTCGCGGTGCTGCTGCTCGCCACCGTCGGCGCCGGGTTGCTGGTGCCGGCCCGGCACCCGGTCACCCGGCTGGTGGCCGCCGTCGGGTACGCGTGGACGCCCTACCTGGCGCAGCGGCTGCTGATCGGGCACTGGGGTCTGCTCCTGGCGTACGCGTCGCTGCCCTGGCTGGTGCTGGCGGTGATCCGGCTGCGGGCCGGTGGGCGGTGGGCGCTGCCGCTGCTGGTGCTGGCCGCCGCCCTCTGCGCGGTGACCCCGACGGGTGGCCTCATCGCCCTGGCGGCCACGGTCGTGCTGGTGCCGCGCCGGGGCGGCGGCCGGGTCGGCGCGATCGCGGTGGCGGTGGTGCTGCTGCTGAACGCGCCCTGGCTGGTGGCGGCGGCCCTGACCCGGGCGGACGCCCGGACCGACCCCGACGGGGTGGCGGCGTTCGCGGCGCGGGCGGAGAACTGGAGCGGGGCGCTCGGCGCCCTGGCCGGCACCGGCGGGATCTGGAACGCGCAGACCACGCCGGCGAGCCGGTCGTCCCCGCTGGCGCCGGTGGCCACCGCCGTCGTGCTGGCCGTGGCGGTCCTCGGCTACCGGGCGCTGCGCCGCCGCTGGCCGGACGGGTTCGGCGACCGGCTCGCCGTGCTGGCGGCCGGCGGCTTCCTGCTCGCCGCCCTGGGCGCGCTGCCCGGTCTGGGCGCGTCGCTGGAGTGGCTGGTGGCCACGGTGCCGGGAGCCGGGGTGCTGCGCGACGGGCAGAAGTTCCTCGTCCCGTACGCCCTGCTGGTCGCCCTGGGGTTCGCGCTCGGCGCGGAACGGCTGGCCGGGGCGGCGGGCCGGACCGGGCGGGCCGGCGCGGGCGCGGTGCTGGCCGGGGCGCTGGTGTTTCCGGTGGTGGTCCTGCCGGACCTGGCGTTCGGCGCGGCGGGCCGGCTGCGGCCGGTGACCTATCCGGCGGACTGGGACGCCGTCGCCGCCCGCCTCGACGGCCAGCCGGGCGAGGTGCTCTCGCTGCCGCTGGGCTCCTACCGGGCCTATCCGTGGAACGGCGGCCGGACGGCGCTCGACCCGTTGCCCCGCTACGTCGACGCGGACGTCCTCGTCGACGACACGCTCTGGGTGGGCACGAGCGAGGTGAGCGGCGAGAACCCGCGCGTCGCTCAGGTGCGGCGGGTGCTCGACGCCGGCGCCCCGGTGCGGGACACCGGGGTGCGCTGGGTGGTGCTGCAACGGGTGGCCGGCGGGCAGCGGGTGGACCCGGCGGCGTTGGTCGGGCTGCGCGAGGTGTACGCCGGCGAGGACCTGACCCTGTACGAGAACCCGGCCGCGCACGGCCCCGGTCCGCGGTGAGCTGCCGCCGGTTCCCGCCGCCGGGCCGGTATCGATCGTCCTCGCGGCCCTCCCCACTGACGCTACTTGGTGGTAACGTCCCGCGCACGCAGCTCACGAGGAGGAAGTCAGCACCATGCGCAGTGCTCTCTCGTTGGTTCTCGCCGGAGTGATCGCGGTCGCTCTCGGCGTCTTCGGGTCGGTGGCGCTGGCCACCACTCTCACCGGCACCTCGTCGTCCGAGGCCGCAAAGGCCGAGCAGGCCGCGCGGACCAGTTCGGACGGCGGTGGCGGCGGCGCCAACAAGCCGCTGGTCTACGGCACGAGGTAGGACGGCTCCACCGGCTCCATCTGCTCCGTCGGCACCACAGCCCGAACGTTCGCGGCCCTCGTCACGAGGGCCGCGAATTTTTCGCCCGAGACCGGCCAGGTGAAGCGGGCCGCGTGCGCCCGCGCCGCGGCGCCCATCGCGGTACGCCGGGCGTCGTCGGTCAGCAGCAGCCGCACCTTGGCGACGAAGTCGTCGACGTCGTCGGCGAGCAGGCCGGTCTCGCCGTCGACGAGTGCCTCCTCGACCCCGCCGGCGCCGCGGAACGCGACCGTCGGCGTGCCGACGGCCCCGGCCTCCACGATGGTCAGCCCCCAGCCCTCCTTGAGTGACGGGGTGAGCGCGACCCACGCGCTGGCCAGCAGCTCCCGCTTCTCGGCGTCGCTGACGAAGCCGGTGAACCGGATCCGGTCGGTGACGCCCAGCTCCTCGGCGAGCTGGCGCAGCTGCGGCTCCCACCAGCCCTGGCCGGCGACCACGAGGGTGAGCCCGGGCAGCTCGCCGGCGAGCCGGGCGACCGCGTGCAGGGCCAGCTCGACCTGCTTGTGCGGCACCAGCCGACCGAGCACCGCCAGGGACGGGTGCGGGGTGCGCGGCACCGGACCGACCGTCATGTCGGGCGTGCCGTTGTGCACGATGGCGACCCGGGACGGGTCGATGCCGAGGGTGGCCAGCTCCTGCCGGGTCGCCGTGGAGACGGTCACGTACTGGCAGTGGCGGTAGACGCGCGGGGCGAGCCAGGACTCGACCCACCAGCCGAAGCCGGCCAGCCAGCGGCCCAGCACCACCGGCCACTGCTCACGGTGCACGTGGTGCACCAGCGCGATCACCGGCCGGCGGGCGTACAGGGCGGACAGGAAGGGCAGGCCGTTGCCGACGTCCACGATCACGTCGGGGCGACCGCCCCGCCGTCGGGTCAGCGGCCCGAGGCCCAACGCGCCGGCCAGGTAGACGAGCGCGGCGCGCAGGTAGACGGTGTGCCGGCCGCCGCGCCGCAGCACGCGTACGCCGGCGGCGGTGACCTCCTCGGCGGGGCCGGCGGAGTGGGTGGCGCAGAGCAGGGTGGCGCGGTGGCCCCGGCGTACGAGTTCACCGGCGATCCGCTCGACGTACACCTCCGAACCGCCGCCCTCGGGGTTCCGGGTGTCGCGCCAGTTGAGGAAAAGTACGTGCCGGGTGGCGGCAGGCGGTGCTTCCACACTTACTCCTACTGCCGAGTAGTCTTCGCGTCGCGTCACACTATGGGCTTCGTCACGCCCCCCGCAATGCCCCGATCGGAGGCGAAATGCAGCAGGCGCCGGCCCGCCCGGAGCTGACCGACCGACCGGACGTCACATCGAGAAGGGTGTGGCGTCTGCGCTTGGTCGCGGTCTGTCTCGGTTTGTCGGCCCTGGCGTTCCTCCAGGACCCGGGCCTGATCGTCATCGACACGAAGGTGGACCTGGCGGTCGATCCAGCCGGATGGCTGAGCCGCGCCCTGCACGTCTGGGACCCCGACGGCACCTTCGGCCAGCTGCAGAATCAGGCGTACGGCTACCTCTGGCCGATGGGCCCGTTCTTCCTGCTCGGCGAGGTGCTCGACATCCCGGCCTGGGTGGTGCAGCGGCTCTGGTGGGCGCTGCTCATGACGGTGGCCTGCACCGGCGTGGTCCGACTGGCCGAGCGGCTGCACATCGGCACGCCTGGCGCCCGCCTGCTCGCCGGGGTGGCCTTCGCGCTCTCCCCCCGGCTGGTCACCGAGCTGGGCCCGATCTCGGTGGAGGCGTGGCCGAGCGCCCTCGCGCCCTGGGTGCTGGTGCCCCTCGTGGGGCTGGCCCGGGGCGGCTCCGTACGCCGCGCGGTCACCCTGTCCGCGCTGGTGGTGGCGTGCGCCGGCGGCGTCAACGCGACGGCGGTGCTGGCCGTCGTGCCGCTGGCCGGCCTCTGGCTGGTCGGCCTGCACCCGTGGCGGCTGCGGATCCGGGCGCTGGTCGCCTGGGGGCTGGCGGTGGGCGCCGCCACCGCCTGGTGGCTGGTGCCCCTGCTGCTGCTGGGCCGGTACAGCCCGCCGTTCCTCGACTACATCGAGACGGCGCCGGTCACCACGGCCCCCACCGACATGACCACCGTGCTGCGCGGCGCCTCGCACTGGCACGCGTACCTCAACGGCGCGTACGGGCCGCCCTGGTCGGCCGGCTGGCGGCTGGCCACCGAGCAGCCGCTGGTGGTTGCCACCCTGGTGGTCGCGGGCCTCGGCCTCGCCGGTCTGGCCCGGCGCGGGATGCCGCACCGGCGCTTCCTGATCACCGGCCTGCTGGTCGGGCTGGCCCTGGTCGGGCTGGGGCACGTGGGCGCGGTCGACGGGTTCGGCGCCCAGACGCAGCGGGACTTCCTCGACGCGGCCGGCGCGCCGCTGCGCAACGTGCACAAGTTCGACGTGGTGCTGCGGCTGCCGCTCATCCTCGGGCTCGCCCACCTGCTCGGGCTGGTGGCCCGGGCGGCCCGCGCGGGCGACCGGCCCGATGTGAACCCGGGCCTGCCCCGCCTGCTCCAGCCGGTGCGGCTGCGCGCCACGCTGGTCACCGGCACCGCCCTCGTCGCGGTCGCCGGGGTGGCCGCGCCGGCGCTGGCCGCGGGGCTGCCCGCCCAGGGCAGCTTCCGGGAGGTGCCCGGCTACTGGCATCAGGCGACCTCCTGGCTGGACCGCAACCTCGGCGACGACCGGGTGCTGGTGGTGCCCGCCGCCCGCTTCCCCCGCTACCTGTGGGGCAGCCCGAGCGACGAGGTCACCCAGCCCCTGCTGGAGAGCCCCTGGGCGGTACGCAGCTCGGTGCCGCTCACCCCGCCGGGCACGATCCGGCTGCTCGACGCCGTCGAGTCGGCGCTGGCCAACGGCGAGGGCTCCGCCGGGCTGGCCGACCTGCTCGCCCGATCCGGCGTGCGGTATCTGCTGCTCCGCTCCGACCTCGACTACGGGCGCTCGGGGGCCACCCAGCCGGTGGTGGTCCGGCAGGCGCTGCAACGCTCGCCCGGCATCCGCCCGGTGCGGGCCTTCGGGCCGGAGGTCGGCGGCGGCCAACTGCCCGGCAACTTCGTCGACCACGGGCTCGACGTGAAGGTCCGGGCCCTGGAGGTGTACGAGGTCGCGCAGCCGGTCAGCCCCGTCGTCGCGTACGACGCGAAGGGCCTGACCACCGTGGTGGGCGGGCCGGAGTCGCTGCTCCAGATCGCGGCGGCCGGCCGGCTCTCCGACGCCCCGACGGTGCTCGCCGGGGACCGGCCGGCGGGGCTGGCCGACGGCCCGGTGGTGCTCACCGACGGGATGCGCCGACGCGAGGTCGCCTTCGGGCAGCCGCACGACAACGCCTCGGCGACCATGACGTCCGCCGACGAGGCGCGGCTGCGTGCGCCCGCCCGGGACTACCTGCCGTCGTGGGGCGAGGAGCAGGCCACCACCGCGCGCTACCTGGGCATCGGGTCGGTCACCGCGTCGAGCTCCTGGTCGGACGCCCAGCCGCTGGTCGGCGGCCGGCCGGCGCACCAGCCGTACGCGGCGCTCGACGGCAAACTCGCCACCGCCTGGCGCTCGGCGCCCGGAACGGTCACCACCCAGCAGTGGCTCCAGGTGGAGCTGACCGAGCCGCGGGTGGTCCGCGAGGTGGGCATCGTCTTCGACACCGGCGCCGACTCCCTGCCCACACGGATCACCGTCAGCGCGGGCAACCAGCAGGCGGTGGTGGAGAACCCGGGCCAGAGCGTGCAGGTGACCGTGCCCGCCGGCTACCCGACCCGGCGGGTGCGGATCTCCATCGACGAGGTCTTCGACATCCGGGCCGGCTTCGGCGGCGTCGGCATCGCCGAGGTCACCATCCCGGGCGTACGGGCCGAGCGCACCCTGGCCGTGCCGGCGCCCCCGGTGACCGCCGCCCCGGCCTCCGTGGTGCTCACGGCCGCCGCCGGCGCCGCGCCCTGCGTTTTCGACGAGGGGCGGCCGATCTGCGACGGCGGGCTGGTCCGGGAGTCCGAGGACGGCGACCGGATCGACCGGACGCTGAGCCTGCCGGTCGCCGCCGGCTACGACGTCGCGCTGCGGGTGCGCCCACGTGCGGGCGGCGCGCTGAACGCGCTGCTCGACGGCGGCGGGGCGGCGGCCGTGGCGCGCGGGGTCAGCCCGGTGGTCGCCGCCTCCAGTGTCGGCGTCTCCCACCCCGCCGCCCGGCCGGGCGCGGTCGTCGACGGCGACCCGGCGACGACCTGGTACGCCGCCGGCTCCGACCGGCAGCCGTGGCTGCGCCTGACCTGGCCGAAGACCCAGCAGATCGCCGGGCTGAAGGTGACCCTGCCGCCCACCGCGGCGGCGGCCCGCCCCTGGCAGGCCACCGTGATCGGGGACGGCGGCATGCGTGGCGGCGTCTTCGACGAGGGCGGCAGCCTGATCTTCGACCGGCCGTTGAAGACCGACGAGATCACCGTGCTGATCTCCGACGTGGTGCCGGCGAACACCTTAGACCCGTACCGTCGGCTGTCCCAGAGCCTGCCGGTCGGCGTGGGCGAGCTGACCGTGCTGCCGGACGGACCGGTGCTCCGCAACGACCCGGAGGCACGCGTCACGCTCGCCTGCGGCACCGGCCCCACCGTCGAGGTCGGCGCCGTGCGGCGCCGCACGGCGCTGGTGGCCAGCCGGCGGGAGCTGGTGGAGCTGCGCGAGGTGGACGCGGTCCTGTGCGGCGCCGGCGCGAAGGATCCGCTGCCGCTGGCCGGCGGGGAGGTGCGGGTGGTGGCGGCGGCGAGCGCCCTGGCGACGCCGACCCAGCTCGTCCTCACCCCGGACGCCGTGGTCCCGGGGCGCGACGACGGCGGTTCGGCGGGCGTCGCCGGCTCGGCGGGGGTGACGGACGCCGTGCAGACCCCCGTCCGGGTGGACGGCTGGTCGGCCACCCGCCGCTCACTGCACCTGGACGGGTACCCGAGACAGCGGGTGCTGGCCCTGCGGGAGAACGCGAACGCCGGGTGGGAGGCCACCGCGGGCGGCGAGCGTCTCGCCCCGTTCGTGGTGGACGGCTGGCAGCAGGGCTGGCTGGTGCCCGCCGGCTTCTCCGGCGAGGTGCGGCTGCGCTTCGCCCCCGACGACGGGTACGCCCTGGCGCTGGGCGCCGGTGCGGTCCTGCTGGTCGGGGTCGCGGTGGCCGCGCTGCTGCCGGGCCGGGCCGTCCCGGCGCCGGTGCCGGCGCGTCGCCGCCGCCACCGGCTGCTCGCCCTGGTGTTCGGCGGGGTGGCGCTGCTGCTGGTCGGCGGCCTGGCCGCGGTCGCGGTGGCGCTGCTGGCGGCGGCCGGCGTGGTGGCCGGCCACGCACTGGCGCCGCACCTGCAGCCGCCGGAGCGGCGCGGGCTGCGCCGGGTGTACCGGTCGGCCGGGCGCTGGCTGCCGGTGGCCTGCTTCGCGCTGGCCGGCTGGTACGCGGTGACCCGTGGCGGGCACACCGACGCGGCGCCTCAGTTGGCGGCGGTCGCCGCCGTGACGGTGCTCTGGTTCTCCCTCGTGCTCGGGCGTCGGCGCGGCCGGGGGCCGTTCCAGCGTTGGAAGGGGCGTTCGACGGCGTAGTAGCTGATCGCGGCGAGGACGAGCCCACCGGCGACGGTGAGCAGGAAGATCTCGCCCGTGTCGCCGCTGAAGTTCGGCCGGTCGCCGACGATGTACACCCCCTCCAGCACGAACGGGTGCCAGAGGAACAGCCCGTAGGACACCCGGCCGAGCCACCGGCCGACGGCGCCGCCGAGGACGGCCTTGGTGCGGGTGGCCGGCCCGAACGCCACCGGCAGCACCACCATGACCGCCACCAGGGCGTACAGCGTCATCTTCAGCCCGAACTGGGCGGCGGTGGGCTCGGCCAGGTCGCGGGGCCCCACGATCGGCGTGGTGGCGACGGCCAGGGCGGCCAGCGCGACCGACCAGCAGGCCAGCGGCGCGGCGCCGAGGTCGTCCAGCCACCGCCAGCGCCCACCGGTGCCGGTGCGCAGCGACACGTGGACGGTCGCCAGCGCCATGCCCGCGCCGAACCAGCCGGCGTACGAGGGCAGCCACATGGTGTGCAGACCGAGGTCGAGCAGGCCGAACCCCATCAGGGCCACCCAGCCGGCGGTGATCGCCAGCCCCGCCGCGACGATGACGACGGTGGACCGGCCGGGACGCCAACGGCGCCGCAGCAGCAGCGCGGCCAGCAACGGCAGCAGCAGGTAGAAGGTCGCCTCGGTGGCCAGGCTCCAGGTCTGGCTCAGACCGTGGCGCAACTGCCGGGGCTCGTAGATCTGGGCCAGGGTCAGGTGCCGCCACCAGTCGCCGGCGGACGCCGGCTGGTTCTGCGGCAGCACCAGCAGGCAGACCACCACGGTCAGCCAGTAGGCGGGCAGGATGCGGGTCGCGCGGCGCCACAGGTAGCGCCCGGCCGAGGGGGACCGCTGACCGGTGGCCGACGAGTGGGCGTACGGGCGGAAGAGCAGGAAACCGGAGAGCACGAAGAAGACGGCGACGCCCACGTCGAGGCGGGACAGCCAGCTGCCCAGCCCCGAGTCCCCGGTGTTCGCACCGGTGGCGAATCCGACGTGGTGCCCGACGACGGCCAGCGCGCCGATCACCCGTACGGCGTCCAGGGCGGGCAGTCGGCGGAGGTCGTGATCCGGAGTTGGGGCAGACATCAACCGTCCAGAGGGTCGCGTGAATATGTAACCCGGGAGTAACCTGCGGCCAAGTTTAGGGACAGGACCGCTCGCCGGACACCGGCTGACTGTCTTTGTTAGGAGGATCAGTGAAGGCTCGTCTGGGCGCCGTGCTGTTCGGGATAGGCGTCTTGTGCCTCGTGCTCGCCGCGGGGGCTGCGTTCTTCGTGGCACCGACGGTGACGAAACTGCCGTACGACCTGAAGCTCTGCAACGCGGAGAACAAGCCGGAGGGCTGCCTGAAGTCGAGCGTCGCGGTGGCGGAGAACGCCAAGTTCCTGCAGCTCAAGGCGGGTATCCCGCCGACGGTGCAGACCGGCACGCTGGAGGCCACCACCGAGGTGGCTCCGCAGGCCGGCACCACCGAGGCGGAGATGACCGGTGACCTGGAGGGCAAGACGGTCGTCTGGGGCGCGTACGGCACGGTCAAGTGGGTCCAGAGCGGCGAGGTGATCAGCCAGTACTCCGCAGAGCTGGCCCTGGACCGGCGTACCGCCGCGGCGGTCGGCTGGGACAAGCAGTTCCTCCAGACCGACGGCCCGCAGGGGCCGAGCGAGGTCACCTTCGGCGGGCAGACGTACAAGTTCCCGTTCCACACGGAACGCAAGGACTACGAGTACTTCGACCGTGACGTGCGCAAGGCGCTGCCGATCCGGTTCGACGGCACCGAGAAGATCAACGGCACCGAGGCGTACCGGTTCCAGCAGGTCATCGAAGAGACCGACCTGGGCATGGCGGCCGAGCGCATCGGTGCCCTGCTCGGGCCGCTCGCGCCGGGCGCGACCAGCGGCAAGGTGATGTACAGCAACACCCGCACCATCTGGGTCGAGCCGGTCAGCGGCAACTTCGTCAAGGTGCGGGAGCAGCAGAAGAAGACGCTGGTGCCGGACCAGGGCACGCCCGTCGCGCTGCTGGACGCCGACTTCGTCTACACCGACCAGACCATCGCGAACAGCGTCGAGTCGGCCGGGAAGAACCGGGACAAGCTGCTGCTCATCGGGCGGACCATCCCGCTCGTGCTGACCGTCGTCGGCGCGCTGGCGCTGATCGTCGGGCTCTGGCTGGTGCTGGCCGGCCGCCGGGCCACGGCCGCCGCGCGGCACCGCGCCGCCGTCGATGCCGATACGGCGCCCGCGCCACGGCAGTCGTCCGAGCAGGTCACCTCCGGGTCGCCCGCCCGCGACGGCGAGGCCGGCAGCCGGTAGCGGACCGTCGGGCGGCGTCCGATGTCCGGGCGTCGGTCACCGGGAACCGGGTGACAGGCCGTCACCGTCGTACGCGTGAGCGGGCGACGGTGACGGCCTTCCCGGCCGCGCTCGACCGCCACCCACGGCGGGGCCGGACGTTCCCCGGCCCCGCACGAGGGCGCACTGGCCCGCGGCCCTGACCCGGCCGTCCCTCAGAGGCGGGCGAGCGCCTTGCGCAACGGGTCGAGCCCCAGCGCGCCGAGGTCGAGGGCCTGGCGGTGGAACTCCTTGAGGTCGAAGTCGGCGCCCTTGCGGGCCTTCGCCTCGTCACGGGCCTGGAGCCAGATCCGCTCGCCCACCTTGTAGGAGGGGGCCTGCCCCGGCCAGCCGAGGTAGCGGTTCAGCTCGAAGCGCAGGTTCTCGTCCGGCACCCGGCAGTGCGCCCGCATGAACTCCCAGCCCAGCTCCGGCGTCCAGCGCTCGCCGGGGTGGAAGCCGAACGGGTTGTCCTTCGGGATCTCCAGCTCCAGGTGCATGCCGATGTCGACGATGACCCGGGCGGCCCGGAGCGCCTGGCCGTCGAGCATGCCGAGCTTGTCGCCCGGGTCCTCCAGGTGACCCAGCTCGTCCATCAGGCGCTCCGCGTAGAGCGCCCAGCCCTCGCCGTGCCCGGAGACCCAGCAGAGCAGCCGCTGCCACCGGTTGAGCAGCTCGGCCCGGACGACGGTCTGGGCGACCTGGAGGTGGTGGCCCGGCACGCCCTCGTGGAAGACGGTGGTCACCTCGCGCCAGGTGGAGAATTCGGTGATGCCCTGCGGCACCGCCCACCACATCCGCCCCGGCCGGGAGAAGTCCTCGCTCGGACCGGTGTAGTAGATCGCGCCGTCGCTGGTCGGGGCGAGGCAGCACTCGATGCGGCGTACCTGCTCCGGGATGTCGAAGTGGGTGCCGTGCAGGTCGTCGACGGCCTTGTCGGCGAGGGCCTGCATCCAGTCCCGGAACTCCTCCTTGCCGCGGATCGTCCGGGCCGGGTCGGCGTCCAGCGCCTCGACGGCCTCGTCGATGGTGGCGCCGGGACCGACGATCCGCCCGGCCACCGTCCGCATGTCGGCCTCCAGCCGGGCCAGTTCCTCGAACCCCCAGGCGTACGTCTCGTCGAGGTCGATCCGGGCACCGAGGAAGTACTGCGACGCCAGCTCGTAGCGCTCGCGGCCCGCGGCCTGCTTCTCCCGGCCCAGCGGGGCCAGCTCGGTGCGGAGGAACTGGCCGAACTCGGCCGTCGCCGCGGTCGCCGCCGCCGCACCCCGGCGCAGCTCGGCGCCGAGGGTGCCGTCGGCGCCCAGCCGCTCGACCAGCCCGTGGAAGAAGTTGTCGCCGTCCGGGTCGACCCAGACGTCGCACTGCTTGGCGACCTCGACGAGCTGCACCCGGGCGCTGACGTGCCCGGCGGCGGCCGCCTCGCGCAGCGTCGCCTTGTAGCCCTCCAGGGTGCCCGCGAAGCGGTTGAGCCGGGCCGCCACGTCGGCCTTGGCGTCGTCGCCCTCGGTCGGCATCAGGTCGAAGACCATGCGGACCTCGTGCAGGCCGCTGGAGATGACGTTGACCTCGCTGCTCGACTCGCCGGCGTCGTAGCGGGCGAGGTCGAGGCCGAGTCGCTCCTGCATGGCCTCCTTGGCGGTCCGCTCCGCCTCCGACTCCGGCTCGGTCACGTCCAGGTCGGCCAGCGTCCGCCGGATCAGCTCCGCCCGGGCCGCGTAGCCGTCGGGCGACAGGTCGTCGAGCTGGTCGTCGTAGCCGGCGATGCCGACGTAGGTGGCGCCGATCGGGCTCAGCGGCGCCCACTCGGCCACGTAGCGGTTCGCGAGGTCATCGATTCGTCCCACGCTGCGACCCTACGTGAGGACACCGCCGGGTTGTCGAACGCGTTCTGCGTGTTCAGGGCAGCAGGTCGGCGGGGGCGAGGTCGATCGGGAACGGCGGGTCGGCCGAAAGCCGCCGACCGCCGTAGCTGTTCGTGCCGACCTCGGCGGGCGTCATGACCAACCTCCCGTCGACGCACGCGTAGCGCGCATCGGGCAGCTCCGGCGACGGGAGGTGTCGGTGCGCGAACTGGGTCGTCCACATGCCGTCGAGGCGACGAGGGGGTCGGAACGCATCG
The DNA here is from genome assembly GCF_036902715.1 of Micromonospora sp. CPCC 205546. NCBI lineage: Bacteria > Bacillati > Actinomycetota > Actinomycetes > Micromonosporales > Micromonosporaceae > Micromonospora > Micromonospora sp. CPCC 205546. Next base: position 122,736 of record NZ_JBAKHL010000003.1, on the reverse strand, counting down.
GCGTCGCCACGGCGTGCACCTCCCCGGGGTGGCCGACGCGCCACCGCGTAGGCGGTTTCTGTGGTGGTCGACACGGCGTGGAGAAAGTCGCGGGACTTCGTCGTACGGCTGCGGCAGAGTGTCAGGGGTGACAGTGGATTCCACTCCTGACCGGACGGCGCTGCGGAGCTGGCTGCCCGGGTTCCTCGCACTGGCCGCGATCTGGGGCTCCAGCTTCCTGTTCATCAAGATCGGCATCGGCGAGCTGCATCCGCTGCACCTCACCCTCTACCGGGTCGGCGCCGGCGCGGCGACCCTGTTGGTGGTGCTCGCCGTGCTCCGCGACCGGCTGCCCGCCGAGCCCCGGGTCTGGGCGCACCTGACCGTGGTCGCCGCGTTCGGCGTGGCCGTGCCGTTCACCCTCTTCGGCTACGGCGAGCAGCGCGTCGAGTCGATGCTGGCGGGCATCTGGAACGCCACCACCCCGCTCATCGTGCTGCCGCTGGCCGTGCTGGTGTTCCGCACCGAGCGGCTCACCGCGCGCCGGGCGGTCGGGATGGCGCTGGGCTTCGCCGGGGTGCTGGTGGTGCTCGGGGTCTGGCAGGGGGTGGGCGGTGCCCACTTCACCGGGCAGCTCATGTGCCTGGGCGCGGCCGCCTGCTACGGCCTCGCGATCCCGTACCAGAAGAAGTTCGTCGCGGGCAGCGCGCACTCCGGCCTCTCGCTCTCGGCGGCGCAGCTGCTGGTCGCGGCCGCCCAGCTCGCGGTCGTCGCGCCGCTGGTGGCGGGGGCCCCGCCGGTCCCGACCAACCTCTCGGCCGAGGTGCTCGCCAGCGTGCTCGCGCTCGGCGCGCTCGGCACCGGCCTCGCCTTCGTCATCAACCTGCGCAACATCCGGGTCGCCGGGGCGAGCACCGCCTCCACCGTCACCTACCTGATCCCGGTGTTCGCGGTGCTCATCGGCGCCCTGGCCCTCGACGAGCAGCTCGCCTGGCACCAGCCGGTGGGCGCGCTCGTCGTGCTGCTCGGCGTCGCCGTCTCGCAGGGCCTGATCGGCCGCCGGCCCGCGCCCGCCGGCATCGCCGAGCCGTCCACGGCCCGTGCCCCCGAGCCGTCCGTGCCCGACGCCGCCGCCACCGTATCGGCCGCCATCGTGCCGGCCGCCACCGCGTCGGCCGATGCCGCGACCGTGCCGGCCGATGCCGTGCCGGCCGCCACCGTGCAGCCCGTTTCCTCCGGGGCGGCCGACCCGTCGGCGCCTGCCGCGCAGGCTGCCCGCTGCTGAGCGGTCCCGGCCACCACCAGGAAGGACCGTCGGGCCCCGTGCCGTCGCGGTTCCATGGACGGGGCAGCTCGACAGCGGCCGTGGCGCCATCGCCCGGGCCGCCGCCCATCGCCCGGGCCGCCGGCCAGGGCGCCGTCCGGCAGTACGGCAGCCAGGGGTCAGCCGGCGGCGTGCCCGCGGGTCCAGTCGACCAGCCGGTCGGCGTCCCACGTGTTCACCACCCGGTCGGCGGGCACCCCGCACAGGGCGGCGCGCTCACAGCCGAAGCGCTGCCAGTCGAGCTGCCCGGGGGCGTGCGCGTCGGTGTTGACGGCGAACCGGCAGCCCGCCTCCAGCGCCCGGCGGATCAGCCGCTTCGGCGGGTCCTGCCGCTCCGGCCGCGAGTTGATCTCGACGGCCACCCCGTGCTCGGCGCAGGCGGCGAAGACGGCGTCGGCGTCGAAGTCGCTCTCCGCCCGGGTACGCGGCCGGTGCGCCCGGTCGCCCGGCCCCTTCACCCCGGCGGGCCGGGACGCCACCATCCGCCCGGTGCAGTGGCCGAGGATGTCCAGGTGCGGGTTCGCGATGGCGGTCAGCATCCGCCGCGTCATCTTCGCCCGCTCGTCGTTCAGGCCGCTGTGCACCGAGCCGACCACCACGTCGAGGCGGGCCAGCAGCTCCTCCTCCTGGTCGAGCGACCCGTCGGCGAGGATGTCGACCTCGATGCCGGTCAGGATCCGGAAGCCCTCCGGCAGCGCCTCGTTGACCTTCGCCACGTGGTCGAGCTGCCGGCGCAGCCGGTCGGCGGTCAGGCCCCGGGCCACCTTCAGCCGGGGCGAGTGGTCGGTCAGCACCAGGTACTCGTGGCCCAGCTCGACCGCCGCGAGCGCCATCTCCTCGATGGGTGAGCCGCCGTCGGACCAGTCCGAGTGGGTGTGGCAGTCGCCCCGCAGCGCCGTGCGCAACGCGGTGGCCGCCTCGTCCAGGTCGGTGCCCTCCGTGGCGAGCAGCCGGCGCAGGTAGACCGGCTCCTCGCCGGCGAGCGACTCGGCCACGCAGCGGGCGGTGACGTCGCCGACCCCGGGCAGCTCGGTGAGCTTGCCGGTGCGGGCGCGCTCGGCCAGTTCCCGTCCCGGCAGCGCGGCGAGGGCCGTGGCCGCCGAGCGGAACGCCCGGACCCGGTAGGTCGCCTCGTTCGCCCGTTCCAGGAGGAAGGCGATGCGGCGCAGGTCGGCGATGGGGTCCCGGGCGCTCATGCATGGAAAATACGCCTCCGCGCCGCCGGTCGTCAGACGACCGACGGCGCGGAGACTCACCGGATCAGGAGTGCGGCAGCTTCACCAGCGACCGGTCGCCGATGCCGAGGGTGGTCGGGTTGTTGCCGATCGCCGACCAGACCTCCACCTTCACGGTGCCGTTCGACAGGTTGCCGAGGGCGCCGGTGGCGGAGTGCAGGCCGCTCTGCTGGGTGTAGCGCTCGTACCCGGGGACCGGGTCGGTGGCGAAGTAGCGGTACGTCTCCACCCGGTCCCAGCTGCCGTTGCCCGTCAGGTCGTAGGAGACCCGCACCTGCACCCCGTTGCCGACCGCGTTGCCGGCGTCGAGGAACAGGTCGAACGTGGTCTGCCCGCCGGCGTACGCCAGGTCCAGGCCCGTCGCGGTGAAGACCTGCGGGTTGGTCGGCGTGCCGTCGCGGTTCGCGCCGCCGGCGCCGGCCACCGTGGCGGTCGCCGGCCCGCCAACCGCGCCCAGCCCGCCACCGGGCAGCAGGTACCGGGTGGGGAAGTCCGCCGACGGCGGCGGGGTGGTGGGCGGCGGGGTCGTCGGCGGTGCCGTGGTGGGCGGGGCGGTCGTCGGCGGGGTGGTCGTGGGCGGCGGCGTGCCGGTGACCCCACCGGTCGCGGTGCCGCCACTCCAGGTGTACGCCCCACTGGTCGCCGTCTTCCCGGCGGGCACGGCGAGCCGGGTGCCGTCGGAGAACGTGACCGTCAGCGGCGCGGCGGTGATGTTGCTCGCCACGTAGGTGCGGACGCCGTTGCGCTGGAACACCGACGCCAGCGGGTGGTTGGCGGTGATTCCGGTGTGCACCGTGCCCAGGGCGGCGAGGTTGCGGATCCAGTGGAAGGTGTGCGCCCGGCTCTCGCCCTCCTCCGGGGTGTACCCGGGGTTCGCACGCAGCTTCGCCAGCGCCGCGTCCGGGTCGCCGAGCGCCAGGAACTGCCAGAGGATGTCCTGCCACACCGTCGGTTCCCCGCCGTTGTTGCGCACCAGTTCCTGGTAGTTAGTGCGGTTGGAGGCGGGGTGGTAGCCGAGGTAGAGGTGCCCGCCGGTCACCGGCAGCATGTTGATGCCCTGGATCATCTCCGGGTCGGCGCTGAACCAGGTGGCGTACGCGCCGCCGTCGCCCCAGACCATGCCGACCGTGGAGTGCCCGAACGCCGCCGGGTAGTTCTCGTTCGTCACGTCGAACCAGTACTCGTGGATCGCCGCGGCCTGCGTGGTGTAGATGAAGATGCCGGCGTCGCGTACGGCGGTGCTGCCGGTGGCCTGCCCCCACTGGATGAGGGCGTTGGCGAAGTTCATCCCCTCGGACGAGGACTCCTGGTTGTTGCCGGCGTGGAACGAGCCGTGCCCGGCGGCCCAGTCGTGCCCGGCGTAGATGTCGAAGTCGCGCAGGTACGGGAAGCGGTTGTCGGCGCGGTCGTAGTTGTTCGCGTCCCGGATCAGCAGGTCGATCATGCCGCCGTACTGGTCCTGCCGGGCCCAGGTGGGGTCGAACTTGGCCAGGGTGGCGGCGGCGGCGATGTAGTAGCCGTAGTGGAAGTGGTGGTCGTTGAGCTCCTGGTCGGAGCCGTAGGAGGCCGGGTAGCCGATCAGGGTTCCCCAGTTGCGGTCGTAGTGGAAGACGCCCTCGGTCTCCCCGGGGGTGGCGGTGAGCCAGTCGTTGAGCGTGCTCCGGATGGCGTTGAGCGCGGAGGTCCGGGTCTCGGCGTCGCCGACCTGGTCGGCGATCTCGGCGATCCGGGCGGCCCGGCCCAGGCCCTTGCCCGTCCAGTAGGTGTCGTTGCCGCGCTGGTCCATCGGGTTGCCCCGGACCGCGGCCAGGTGGTTGCGCAGCGTGGTCAGGTCCGCGCCGGCGCCGGTCGCGACGGCGGGGACCTCCGGCAGCACCCCGTGGAACTTCATCGAGGTGCGGAACGAGTCGACGCCGGCGAGCACCTTCATCCGGCCGCGCGCCGACGGGTAGGTGAGCGCCAGCGGGGTGGAGCCGGTCAGCGACCGCCACTGGTGCGGGTAGAGGCTGACGACCGTCCGGTTCGCCGTGCCCTCCCGGGCGGTCGTGGTGAACGCGTACGTGGTGTTGACGGTGCTGGTCGCCTGGTCGTACGCGTACGAGACCCGGGTGCCGGTGACGTGGGCGTGGGCGTACCGGCCGTAGGTGGTGGCCAGTTCGGCGCGGGACGCGGCGTCGGTGCCCGGCGTGGTGGGCAGCAGGGCGACCGAGAAGTAGCCCTTCCCGGCGAGGTTGGAGGTGATCCGGCCGCCGTTGACGGACCAGGTGGCGCCGGTGGGCGCGTACGCGACGTAGTCGTGCCCCCGGACGGTGAAGCCGATCGTGGCGCCGCTGTTCGACCAGACCGTGGCGCTGCCGCCGGTGGCGTTGATCAGCGCGTCGCCGCCGCTGGTGCGGAAGTACGCGAACGGCAGGCCGTGGCCGATGGTGGCGCGCATGGTCCGGGCGCCGTCGTTCCAGTACGGGGTGACCGTCCAGTCGGTCCAGCCGTCGACCTTGACGACCGGGGCGCCGAGCGCGGCGATGCCGACCCGGATGTCCTCGGCGTAGGTGTACTTGAACTCGCCGACGCCGGTGGCGGTGCCGCTGATCGTCGGCGTGGAGGTCGCCGACAGGCCGAGGCCGTCGCCGAAGGGCTGGTAGGAGACCGGGTGGGCGTGCAGCGGCTCGCTGTAGGAGCAGTTGGTCCGCTTCCACAGCAGCGAGGACCACCAGTCGTTGGTGGGGATCGGCCCGGCGGGCGCGTCGGCGGTGGCGAACTGCCGGGGGTTGGTGGTCATGTCTCCGCAGCCGGTGGGCAGGGGGCCCACGCGGTCGGTGGTGTAGCTGCCGGCGCCGACGGTGGCGGCCTGGGCGGGGGTGGTGGTGACGACGGCGAGGCCGCCGAGGGCGAGGGCCAGGGCGGAGGTGGCCGCCACGACCCAGGTGCGGCGTGTCGCGGGAGGTGTCACAGTGCCTCCGGTCGGGGAGCGCCGGTCGGGGACGGGCGCGTTCTGCGTGCGAATTGTGCGGAAAGTTGCCTCAGAGAGCGCTCTCTTGGGACCGGACGCTAGCCCAGCATCGAGACTTCCGTCAATGTTTCCCGCCGATGAAGCGCTGATGACGACAAACCGGAGCGGGCGTCAGCCGGTCGGCGGCGCCTTCGGGCAGCCGTGCCGGCGGTGCCAGGCGGCCACCTCGGCGGCCGGTTCCTTGTTGCCCTTGCGCCGCCACGAGTTCAGGTAGGGCGCCGGCCAGACCACGCCCCGGCGGATCCACCAGCCGTCCCGCCCGGTGCACGGCGGGGAGATGCCGAAGTGCAGGTGACAGACGTTGTTCGCGTTGCCGGTCCGGCCCACCTCGCCGAGTCGCTGCCCGGCGCGCACCCGCACCCCGGCGTCGATCCCATCGGCGACGCGGCGCAGGTGCGAGCCGTAGTAGCGCACCCCGTCGTCGCCGAGCAGCGACACCGACAGCCCGCCGTTGTGCGGCCCCCGGGGCCCGCGCCTGTCGAACCGGTCGACCCGGCTGACCTCCAGCAGCACGCCGTCGGTCACCGCCACGACCGGCTCGCCGCAGTCGGCGAAGATGTCCGTCCCCGGGTAGGCCGAGTGGGTCGGGTGGTAGGCGACGTCCGCCGCGCGTACCGGGAAGACGTGCGGCAGCCCGGCGCGGGTCGGCGCGGTCGACGGGCCGCTCGGGGCGACGGCGGTCGGGATGCCGGCGCCGGTCGGGGTCGCGGCCGGGGACGCCGGCTGCCCGGCCGTCGCCGGCAGGCTCGGGCGCGGGTCGCCGGGTGCCGTCCCGGGCCGGGTCGTCGCGCAGCCGGCGGCCAGCACCGGCACGAGCACCAGCAGGACCGGGAACGCCGGGCGCACGCGGCGTCCGATCGTCGGCGAGGGCATCCGGTCATCCTGACAGAGTCGGTACGGTGGGACGAGGCGCACGGCGGAGGGAGGGGTCGATGACGACCGGACGGTACGCCTTCCCGCCCGAGCCGGACGCCGGGTTCCGGCCCGCGCCACGGGTCCCCTCCGGGCTCTTCCCCTCCGGCCCGCCGTCGCAGCCCACCTACCGCGAACCGCACCCGGTCACCGGGGCGGGCGTCGCGTCCGGCGCCGCCGTGGCGGCCGTGTGGCTGGTCCTGTTCGGCCTGCTCGGCCGCGGCGTCGCCGGATACGCCTGGTGGACGCTGCTGGCCGGCGGGCTGGCCTGGCTGGTGGCGCTGCTGCTGGTCCGCGCGGGCGACCGGGGTGTGGCGACCGGGATCGCGATCGTCACCGCCGGCGGGTGGAGCATCGCCGCCGCGATCGTGGCGACGCGGTGGGCGTCGAGTGGGGACTGGCCGCTCTGGTGACCCCTGGTCCCGGCCGGCAGCGGCGGGTCCCGGCGGGTCCCGGCTGCGCTGCGTCGCGGGCCGGCTGCGCAGCGAATCCCGTCTTGACGTGGCCGCCGGAACTCGGCACCCTCGGCGTCATGGCCTGGATCACTCCGCGGCTCGATCCCGAGCGCAGCCGCCGTCGCCAGCAGCTCCTCGCCGAGTTGGCGGGCGCCCGGGCGGTGCGCCAGCGCGTACGGCCCGGACGGGTGCGCACCGAGCGGCTGCGGGAGCTGATCGCCACCCGCCGACGGGTCGCCGGCTGACGGCCGGCAGACTTTCCCCAGGATCGACCGGCCCTTCGGGGCGTTGACCGGTCGCCTGCCGACCCGACCGGCTAACGTGCACGCGTAACGGGTCGGCCTGCCGAGGCTATTTTGGGGGAACCGTGTCGTACTTCGCTGCGGCCGTCGTGCGTGACGACAGCGGTTGGACGGCCGCCGAGGTGAACCTGCGGGGCGTCACCGACATCGAGGACGTCGCCGACCGGCTGCGCGACGTCGACCAGGACGCGGACCTGTCGCTGCTCTTCGTCGAGGCCGACGACGCGTACCTGGTGATCATGCGCCTGGACGAGGGGGAGGACCTGCGGGTCTTCGGCTCCGACTCGGCCTACGCGGAGGAGTCCCGGCTGGGCGCCCTGCTGGTCGGTGACCTGAAGACCTCGGTGACGGGGCTGGACGACACCGAGGAGCCGCGCCCCTCCGGCAGCGGCGACGACGACACCGAGCAGCCCGCCGTCGACCCCGAGGCCGACCCGGTCGGCGAGGCCGACCTCCTGGCCGATCTGGGCATCTCCGCGCAGAAGCTGCTCAACCTCTGCGCGCGGGAGGGCATGATGCCGGCCGACGTCACCGCCGAGGTCTGCCAGGTGCTCGGCTGCACCGACGACGTCGAGGAGCTGCGTGAGGTCTGAGTCGGCCGGGCCGGGGCGGGCCGGGGCGGGCGGCGCCGAGCCGGCCGACGCCACCGATCCGGCGCTGGGCACCGTACGCCCCGGGCAGCCGACCCCGGGCTCGGCGGGCCGGGCCGGGCCCGGCGCCCACGAGGGGCTGGCCGACCCGGACGGCGCCGGCCGGCGGCAGCGCCACGAGCTGTGGATGCGCCGGGCCCTGGAGGTCGCCGTGACCGGCCCGGACGCCCCCGCCGGCGCGGACGGCGACGCCGTCGACGACATCCCGGTCGGGGCCGTGCTCTTCGGGCCGGACGGCACCGAGCTGGCGATCGGGCGCAACGAGCGGGAACTGACCGGCGACCCGACCGCGCACGCCGAGGTGCTGGCCCTGCGCCGGGCGGCCGGACGGCTGGGCCGCTGGCGGCTCGACGACTGCACCCTGGTCGTCACCCTGGAGCCCTGCACGATGTGCGCGGGCGCGCTCGTGCTGGCCCGGGTCTCCACCGTGGTCTTCGGCGCCTGGGAGCCCAAGACCGGGGCGGCCGGCTCGCTGTGGGACGTGCTGCGCGACCGCCGGCTCAACCACCGGCCGGAGGTCTACGGCGGGGTCCTGGAGTCGGAGAGCGCCGCGATCCTGCGCGCGTTCTTCCGCTGACCGTTCGTGTGGTCCTGGCGGGACCGTGATCACGTGACCGCCCCGCCGTCCGGAGGACGACGGGGCGGCGGGCGGACGGAACTCAGGCGACGATCGTGTCCAGGGCGATCTCGACCATCTGGCTGAAGGTCTGCTCACGCTCCTCGGAGGTGGTCTTCTCGCCGGTCTTGATGTGGTCGCTGACGGTCAGCAGGGTCAGGGCGCGGGCCTTGAACCGGGCCGCGATCGTGTAGAGCGCCGCCGACTCCATCTCCACCGCCAGCACGCCGTAGTCGGCGAGGGCGTCGTAGAGGTCCGGGCGGTCGGTGTAGAAGGCGTCCGCCGCCAGGATCGGCCCGACCCGCATCGCGATGCCGCGCCGCTCGGCCACCTCCACCGACGTACGCAGCAGCCCGAAGTCGGCCACCGGGGCGTAGTCGATCAGCCCGTCGAAGCGCATCCGGTTCATGTTCGAGTCGGTGGACGAGCCGATGGCGGCGATCACGTCGCGCAGCCGCAGGTCCTCGCTCAGGGCCCCGCAGGAGCCGACCCGGATCAGGCTCTTCACGCCGTATTCGTTGACCAGCTCGTGGGCGTAGATGGAGGCGGAGGGCATGCCCATGCCGGAGCCCTGGACGGAGACCTCGACGCCGTTGTGGCGGCCGGTGAAGCCCAGCATGCCCCGGACCGTCGAGTAGCACCGCGCGCCCTCGAGGTAGGTCTCCGCGATCCACTTGGCCCGCAGCGGGTCGCCCGGCATCAGGACCCGCTCGGCGATCTCTCCCGGCTTCGCGCCGATGTGCGTACTCATGGCAAGGATCCTGCCAGGCCACCCCGGGGCGTACCGGTTCGGCGTCCGAACCCGGGGTCATGTACCCTTCTCGGCGGTGGCGTGTCCGAGTGGCCTAAGGAGCACGCCTCGAAAGCGTGTGAGGGTTTACGCCCTCCGCGGGTTCAAATCCCGCCGCCACCGCTCATGAACAGGCGAAACGCCCGGTCGATCCGCAAGGATCGGCCGGGCGTTCCGCTTGTGGTCCCCACGCCTCCTGGCGGCGTCGATCATGCAGTTGTGGTGCCCCGCGAAAGGGGCGGACAAGCATCTGTTCCCCACCACAAGTGCATGATCGTCCTATGCGCGGGTGGGGCGGTCAGCGGCGGGTTAGTTCCTTCTCCAGGCGGGTTATGAGGGTCTTGCGGGACTTGCCGTCGCGTTCGCGGCGCAGGGCCGACTTCAGTTGGCCCTTGTCGAGGTCGCGGACGAGCTTGGCCGCCTCGGCGACCGGCAGTTCCGACAACTGCTCGGCAGACGTGGCGTTGCGTCGTGCTCGCTTGGCCGGTCCGGTGTTGGCGACGTACTGCCTGCCGGACCTCGACTCCTTCCGCTTCTTGGCGTCGGTCGCCCGCCTCTCCTTCTCGGAGAGCTCCTTCCAGGCCTGCTCGGGCAGGTAGCGACTCGTCTCGTCGCCGTGCCGCGCCCGGGTGTCGCCCTCCTTGGTCTGCCAGTGCTCGCCGCCCCAGCGCTGCAGGGACTTCTGCCGCTCGTCCTTCGGGCCGACGAAGCCCCCGCCGCGCCTCTTGTACTCCTGGGTGACCAACTGCGACTTGCGCGCCGACCACTGCCCCGGCCGGCCGCCCTTGTCGGAGGCCTTGATCTCTTCCTTGACCTGTTCCCTGAGCTCGGGCTTCGTGTACCGCGCCATGCCGGCGGTTACCCGGCTCCGCGGGCCTCATGCTTCCGTCGCCGGCCCGGGGCGGCCGGGCGGGCGTCGGGGCTCAGCAGGGGCTGTGGCCCTCGTCGAAGAGGCGCTGGGCCCAGTCGGCGTACCCGGCGATGATCTTCTTCACCGCCCGCCCGTCGTGCAGGAAGAGGTACGCCCGGTCGCCCTGCCGGGCGAGCAGCCCGTCGAGCCGGTACGTCCCCTGTGGAGCGTCGAGATCCCGGGCGGAGGGGTAGCGGGTGCGTACCTCCTCCACCGGCATGCCGGCGGTGACCCCCTGCGGGGTGCGGGTCGCCTCGCCGAGCCAGAGCAGCACCAGCCGGTCGTCGACGAAGATCGGGCTGGTCGTGTCGTACCCTGCGAGCGCCGGACCGCAGGCGTCGACGTCGGTGCGCAGGATGCCCCGCCGGGTCAGCTCGTCCTCGGTGTCGCCGAACTCGACGTCGCGCAGGCCGTTGAGGTCGACCACCTCGACGGCCCCGACGGGTCGGCCGTCCAAGTCGCGCGCCGGCGGATGCGCGCCGCTTCCCGATACCCAGGCAGCCGTCGTCAGCGCGGCGATAAAGCCAAATTGTCGCAATTTCATGGAATCCCCCAGTCCCCAACGGGACCGGGGCGCTCAGGTTGCTGCCCGCCCGCAGATTGCCGGCTTTCCCACTCCTCGGCCAGCTCGTCCCAGTAGTCGGCGCTCAGTCGTCGACGCCCGTGCGCCAGCCAGCCGGCGGTGCTCCGCTCGACGTGCAGGCCCAGCTCGGCGAACAGGTCGATCCACGCGCCCGGTTCCGCCCCGAGCCGGGCGAGCGCCGCGTTCAGCGGCCACCCGGCGCGCGGCCCGTCGAAGAGGCGGTCGAAGGCCGGACCCCAGCTCACCCGGCCGCCGAGCCACACCGCCGCAGCCTGGTAGCCGGCGCCGTCGGCGAACTCCGCCTCCAGGTACGCCACCGGACCCGACCGCGACCACCGCGCGAGGGCCTCGGCGAGGGGCGGCGAGAGCGTCAGGTGGAACGGCTCCTCCGGCGACCGTTCCGCCACCGAGAAGTCGGGCAGCGTGCCGGTCAGCTCCTCGACCAGTTGCGGGGTGACCGGCAGCAGCGCGAAGTCCTGGCGCAGCTCGCCCAGCACCGCGTGGTCGAGGTCGGCGGTCTGCTCGCGGAGCAGCTCGGCGTCCGCGACGACCGCGCTGAGCTGGTAAGCCATTCGAGCCCTCCGCCGTCCACAGCCTGTGGATGGAACATGTGTACGACGGATCCGGCTCCGCCGCCCTCCGCACCGTACCGAATCGTCCCCTCCCGGCACCGCCCCGCGATTTCGTGCTGTCGACCCCGTTCGGGGCGAACTGCGGCCTTCGCCCGAAGGGCGCGGAGCCGGAGCGCAGCACCAGCCATGACGGCCGGACCGGCCGGCGTCCGGACCGCACCCGGCGTCCGGGCCGCACCCGGCAGGCGTGGCCGACGGGTGCGGCCGGACGGGCGGGGTCGAGTGGAACACCACGGGTGTATCCGACGCTGGGAGACACGCGTGGTGTTCCACTCGCGCCCGCGCCGGGGCGGCCTGCTCCGCCCGGCGGTCAGAGCAGCAGGTTGACCAGGGCGGCGAGCCCGACCACCACGATGATGGCGCGCAGCGCCACCGGCGGTAGCCGGCGGCCCCACCGGCCGCCGATCAGGCCACCCGCCACGGAACCGGCCGCGATCAGCAGCGCCGGCAGCCACGCCACGCTCCCCACCACGACGAAGAGGATCGCCGCGACCCCGTTCACCAGGCCGGCGAGCACGTTCTTCACCCCGTTGACCCAGCGCAGGTCGGCCGAGAGCAGCACCCCGAGCAGCCCCAGCAGCAGCACCCCCTGGGCGGCGCCGAAGTAGCCGCCGTACACCCCCGTGCCGAAGACGCCGAGCAGCAGCAGCGGCCCCACCCGCCGTACCGCCTGACCGTCGGCCGACGACGCGGCCGCGCCGTCGGCGACCGGCCGTCGGTGGGCCAACGCCCGCGCCAGTCGCGGCTGCACCACCACGAGCACCAGCGCCAGGATGATCAGCGCCGGCACGATGGCCCGGAACGCGCTGGGCGGCAGGAGCAGCAGCAGTACGCCGCCGGTGACCCCGCCGAGCACGGCGGCGACGCCCAGGCGGGCCAGCAGCCGACCGTGCCCGGCCAGTTCCCGGCGATAGGCGTACGCCGCGGTGAACGACCCCGGCACCAGCCCGACGGTGTTCGACACGTTCGCCACCACCGGCGGGTAGCCGAAGGAGAGCAGGACGGGGAAGGTCACCAGCGTGCCCGAGCCCACCACGGCGTTGATGGCCCCCGCCGCGACCCCGGCGGCCAGCACGGCCAGCCCCTCAACGACGTCCAGCGTTGCGTTCACTCGTGTCCGCGCTCTCCCCGGGCCGGTCGCCGCCCGCAGGTCGCCGCCGCCCGGTTGTCTCGCTGCCGGTTGCGGCTGTCAGCGTAGGGTCCGGGGCCTGCCCCTCGGTCGGGGTGCGGCGGGGATCACGCCCGCGACTCAGCCGTCCCTGCGCTCGACGATCAGCGCGGCGGCGCAGTACAGCGCCATCGCGGCGGCCCCGCAGCCGGCGACGATCTCCAGCGGTCGGTCGAATCCGGACAACACCTGCGCGAGGAACGTGCCGGACATGGCGGCCAGCAGCGTCCAGAGCTGCCAGCGTGGCATCCTGCCCAAGTCGGCGCTCCTCCTGGTGCCGGCCGGCGAGGTCGATCAACGGTGGACGGACCACCGGTGGGCATCGACGTGTGCCCGGCGAGCGTAGCCAGCGGGCCGCCGTGACGCCGGGCGCGGAGGCGGCGCCACGGACGCAGCAGGCCCCCTCCGCGTGCGGGCGACGGTGTGGCGAACGAGACCAGGACGACGGCGGAGACGGTACGAGGGCCGGCCCCGATGGGGTCGACCCTCGCGTTCGTGCTGCTCAGCGAGCGGAGGATACGAGATTCGAACTCGTGAGGGTGTAAACCCAACACGCTTTCCAAGCGTGCGCCCTAGGCCTCTAGGCGAATCCTCCGCAGACGAGGATACAGGTCCCCGGCGGGTGGGCCACCCCACCACCCCCTGAAGATCGACGCGGCGTCGGGTAGGGTTGGCGGTACCTCCCGTGCGGCGGTATCTCGTGAACCTCCCCAGGGCCGGAAGGCAGCAAGGATAAGCGGGCTCTGCCGGGTGCACGGGAGGCCTTTTTGTCTCCGGGTCCCGGTAACGTCCCTGCGGGCCGGGTCACGGGGTGGTGGGTGGTCACCCGCGCCCGACCGGCGCAGAATGGCTCGGTCGAGAGGAGGCGGGACGAGTGGCACTGGCGCTCTACCGCAAGTACCGGCCGCGTACCTTCGCCGAGGTCATCGGGCAGGAACACGTCACCGAGCCGCTGTCGCAGGCGCTGCGCAGCGGGCGGCTCAACCATGCCTACCTCTTCTCCGGCCCACGTGGCTGCGGCAAGACCTCCAGCGCCCGGATCCTGGCCCGCTCGCTCAACTGCGAGCAGGGCCCCACCCCGGAGCCGTGCGGACAGTGCGACTCGTGCCGCGAGCTGGCCACCGACGGCGGCTCGATCGACGTGCTGGAGATCGACGCGGCCAGCCACGGCGGCGTCGACGACGCCCGCGAGCTGCGCGAGAAGGCGATCTTCGCGCCCGCCAAGAGCCGCTTCAAGATCTACGTCATCGACGAGGCGCACATGGTCTCGTCGGCCGGCTTCAACGCCCTGCTCAAGCTGGTCGAGGAGCCGCCGGAGTACGTCAAGTTCATCTTCGCGACCACCGAGCCGGAGAAGGTCCTCGGCACGATCAAGTCGCGGACCCACCACTACCCGTTCCGGCTGATCCCGCCGAAGGTGCTGCGGCCCTACCTGGAGCAGCTCTGCGAGGCCGAGGGCGTCGCCGTCGAGCCGGCGGTCTTCCCGCTGGTGGTGCGCGCCGGCGGCGGCAGCGCCCGGGACAGCCTCTCCGTGCTCGACCAGCTCATCGCCGGGGCCGGGCCGGAGGGGGTCACCTACTCCCGGGCCGCCGCCCTGCTCGGCGTGACCGACGCCGCCCTCATCGACGAGATGTGCGACGCGCTGGCGGCCGGGGACGGCGCGACGGTGTACGCGACCGTCGACCGGGTCGCCGAGGCCGGGCACGACGCGCGCCGGTTCGCCTCCGACCTGCTGGAGCGGCTGCGCGACCTGATCGTGCTCCAGCAGGTGCCCGACGCCGCCGCCAAGGGCCTGATCGACGGCCCGGCCGACCAGATCGAGCGGATGGCCGCCCAAGCCCAGCGGCTCGGCCCGGCCACGCTGTCCCGCTGCGCCGACATCGTGCACAACGGCCTGGTGGAGATGCGCGGCACCACCGCGCCCCGGCTGCTGCTGGAGCTGATCTGCGCCCGGATGTTGCTGCCCGGGGCCGACGACTCCACCGGCGGCCTGCTCCAGCGCCTCGAACGCATGGAGCGCCGGCTCACCCTCGCCGGCACCGACGCGCCGCCGGCCGCCGCCGGTCCCGCGCCGGTCGCCGCCCCCGCTGCCGTACGCCCCGAGCCCGTCCCCGCCACGGCCGCGGCTGACCCGGTGCCCGCCGGCCCGCCCGCGGCTGCCGGCGCTCCGTCCGGTGCCGCGGCCGCCCGCGCCGCGGCTCTGGCTGCCACCGGTTCCACGGCTGCCACCGGTTCCCGGGCGGCGCAGGCCGCCCCGGGTGCCGCCGAACCGGTGGGTGCGACCGCCGGTGGCCCGCCCGCCGACGTTCCCGCCCGCCGCCAGGTGCCACCCTCGGCGGTGATGCCCGACCCGGCCACCCCCGCCCCGCCCCGCCCCGGCGCGGCTGCGGCGGGCACCCTGGACGCCGTCGCGGTGCGCCGGGTCTGGTCGGACATCGTCGCGAAGGTCAACCGGATCAAGAAGCCGGCCGCCGCGCTGATGCGCGACGCGGTGGTCCGCGACGTGGACGGCGACACCCTGGTGCTGACCGTCAAGTCGCCGGTGCTCGCGCAGATGATGGGCAACCACACGTCGGTGCTGGCCGAGGTGCTGTACGAGGAGTTCGGCGGACGCTGGCAGATCCGCTGCGAGGTGGCCGGCGAGCGCGGTGGCGCGTCGCCCGGTGGCTCGTCCCGGTCCGCGGCTCCGGCCCGCCCGGCACCCCCGCCGCCGGCAGCCCCCGCCCACCAGGATCCGAGCGGCCCGAGCGGTGCCGGCCCGAGCGGTGGCGGTGCTGGCGGCACTGGCCCGAGCGGCGCCGGTCCGGGCGGTGGCCGCCCGAGCGGTGGCGGCGCTGGTCCGAGCGGTGGTGGCCCCGACGGCCGGGGTGGTCCGGCCGGCGGGCTGCCCGTCGGCGGTCCGAACCGCGTGGCCGGTGGCGCTCCGCGCGGCGCACCCCCCGGCGGCGCCCCGAGCCCGGGCGGCTCCGAAGGCGGCGCCTCGAACGGCGGCGCCTCGAACGGCGGCGCCTCGAACGGCGGCGCCTCGAACGGCGGCAGCTCGAATGGCGGCGCCTCGAACGGCACTGGCCCGAACGGCACTGGCCCGAACGGCGGCGTGACCGGCGCGTCCGGTGGCGCGACCGATGACGAGGACTGGCCGGAGCCCGCCAGGCCGGGTGGTCTCGCGACCACTGCCGGCGGCGAGGACGACTGGCCCGAGCCGGCCCGACCGGGTGGCGCGTCGGGCACCGGCGCGCCGACCAGCGGCACGGCAGCGGCCGCCCCGACGGCCACCGGAATGCCGGGCGCCGCGTCGGCTGCCGGACCGGCGGGCACCGCCACGGCGACGGCGAGCGCCGTACCGAAGTCGGCGGCGCCGCAGCCGGCCGCGCCCGCCGGCCCCCCGGTGAGCAGCGCGATCGCGGCGGCGCGGGCGGCTGCGGCGGGACGTGGTCCGCGTACCGGGCAGGCGGCCCGGAAGACCGCGGACGCCGACTGGGCCGGCGAGCCGCCGTACGACCCGGACTTCGACGGCCCGGTGCGCGGCGGTGGGGGACGGCCCGGCGGCAGCCAGCCGGCGGCCCCGAACTTCGAGGGCTTCGATCCGGGCGACGAGCCGCTGGACGAGGTCATCGACGAGCAGACCGCGCGGGAGTCCAGCGAGGAGCAGGCGGTGCGGCTGCTGCGCGAGGCCTTCGGCGCCGAGAAGATCGACGAGGTGGACGCCCGCTGACCCGCTGCGGCGGATCTTGGCAGGAAACGGCCCCTCCGAGGGCACTCCGTACCAAGATCTCCACGGGCTGCGCCCCGGCCGCGCGCGGCCGGGGCGGGGCAAGGAGGGCAGGCGGGGTCAGGCGGGCCAGGCCGGGAGGCCGTGGGGGTGTGCCTCCGCCAGCAGGCGTTCCGGGCCGGTGCCGAGTCGGGCGCGGAGCTGGAAGTCGTCCCGGGCCTCGCGCGGATGCGGCTCGAAGGACACGTGGGCGACCGGCGCGTCGGCGCTGCCGGCGGCGGCCAGCCGGTCCAGCTCGGCGGTGACCCGCGACCACTCCTCGGCCGGCACGTACTGCCGCATCACCGAGTGCCACACCACGGTGAGCGCGCCGGGGCGCGGGGTGATCCCGGCGAGGAAGTCCGCCGCCCCCGCCGCGACGACGCGCACCGGCAGCCGCCGGGCCAGCTCCAGCGCGCCGGCCAGCCGGGCCGCGCGGGCGGTGTGCTGCGGCCAGACGTACGCCCGCAGCGCGAGCGCGTCGTCGGGGTCCCCCGGGTCGAGCGGGGTGAGGTCGCAGCCGAGCCGCTCCACGACGGTCAGCTCGGGGTGTGCCCCGGCGGCTGCCCGCAGCCAGTCGGGCGCCCCGCCCCGCCAGGCGTCCGGCAGCCGCACGGGGGAGTCGGCCGGGCCCCAGGCGAAGCCGGCGGCCTCGACGCGGAACCGGTCGGCGCGCAGGTTCAGCCCACCGCTGGCGCCCAGCTCGACCAGGCGCACCGGCAGCCCGCCCACCTCGTGGACGACGTGCAGCAGCCCGGCCAGCAGCAGGTTGGCACGGCCGACCTCGTTGGTCTGGGGCGGGCGGCGCAGCCAGCCGCGCAGTGTGTCGTGCTCGGCCTCGACGACCGCCCGGAACGCCGCCCAGCAGGCGGGGGCGTCCACTGCCGCCCGGTACGCCCCGCCGGCGCTGGGATAGAAGCGGGCCAACTCCGGTGCCCGGCCGGAGAGCACCAGCGCGTGCACCCCGCCGAGCAGGCGCAACGACACGATGTCGTCGGCGGGGGCGTCCTCGTGACCCGCGATGACGGTGGCGCACGGGCCGCCGGCCCGGACGTCCCCGGCGGCGCGCGTCAGCAGGTCGGCGTAGAGGCCGGCCTCCATGTTGGCGCAGGCACGCGCCTGCCGTTCGATGGCCGCCGCGGCCTGTTCCCGGGACATCCGCCACCTCCGTCCGGTCGCGCTCGGCGGGCCGCCGCCGAGTTCTTCGACAAGGTCCCGTGATCGTGCGCGCGGATCCGCCGCGAGGGAAGCACCGGACGGGGCGAGGCTGCTCACAGCGGATAGGCTGAGCGGCGGCCGAGCAGACGAGTGCGAGAAGGAGCCATCCGTGCGCCCAGGTGGACAGCCGAACATGCAGCAGATGCTGAAGCAGGCGCAGAAGATGCAGCAGCAGATCGCGAAGGCGCAGGCTGAGCTCGCCGAGGCGGAGCTGACCGGCACCGCCGGCGGTGGCCTGGTCACCGCGACCGTCGCCGGAACCGGCGAGCTGAAGTCGATCAGGATCGACCCGAAGGCGGTCGACCCGGAGGACGTGGAGACCCTGGAGGACCTGGTCGTCGCGGCCATGCACAACGCCGCCGAGGCGGCCCGGGAGCTGACCGAGCAGAAGATGGGCCCGGTCACCGGCGGCATGGGCGGCCTCGGCCTGCCCGGTTTCTGAGCGGCAGATGTACGAGGGCGCCATCCAGGACCTGATCGACGAGCTGGGACGGCTGCCGGGCGTGGGCCCGAAGAGCGCCCAGCGGATCGCGTTCCACGTCCTGTCCGCCGATCCGGCCGACGTCAACCGGTTGGCCGGGGCGTTGCGCAAGGTCAAGGAGCTGGTGCGGTTCTGCACCAGCTGCTACAACGTGGCCGAGTCCGACCGGTGCCGGATCTGCCGCGACCCGCGCCGCACGGACGAGGTGCTCTGCGTGGTCGAGGAGCCGAAGGACGTGGTGGCCATCGAGCGGACCGGCGAGTTCCGGGGCCGCTACCACGTGCTCGGCGGGGCGATCAACCCGCTGGAGGGGATCGGGCCGGACAACCTGCGCATCCGCGAGCTGATGGCCCGGCTCAGCGACGGTACGGTGCGCGAGCTGATCCTGGCCACGGACCCGAACACCGAGGGCGAGGCGACCGCGACGTACCTGGCGTTGATGGTCAAGCCGATGGGCATCTCGGTGACCCGTCTGGCGAGCGGCCTGCCGGTCGGCGGCGACCTGGAGTACGCCGACGAGATCACGCTCGGCCGCGCCTTCGAGGGCCGTCGCGCCGTCTGAGTTCCCGACGATGGCCGGCACCGGATTCCGGTGCCGGCCATCGTCGTACGGGCCCGGGCGCGTCCATCGTGGGTCTGACATGCGGGCGATGCCGGCGACGATCGATGTAACAAATCGGCATCGGTCAACCCGGACATAACGCCGCTTTGTCGGCGGTCTGGAACGGCCTTCGCGGCGGGGCGCATCGGTTAAGACACGATCCGGTACCAACCGGTTCCGCGATGGTTTCCCGCCGGTCCGAACGGCGGCTAAGGTCACGGCGATCGGTGACCCCTGTCACCACGATTGTCCGTAACCCCAAGGACGAGGTGAAGCACCCATGCGTGCATCCAGGCCGAAGGTCGCCCTCGCGGCCGTCGCGGTCGCGGCCCTCGCGGTAGCAGGCTGCGCCGAGAGCAACCGCGATGACAGTTCCGGCGGTAGCAAGAAGGACACCCTCGTCTTCGGCGTAGCCGGAGATCCGAAGGTGCTCGACCCGAGCTTCGCCAGCGACGGTGAGTCGCTGCGCGTGGCGCGTCAGGTCTTCGAGACGCTGGTCCGTCCGGAGGAGGGTGGCACCAAGGTCACCCCCGGTCTGGCCGAGACCTGGACCCCGGACGCTGCCGGCACCACGTGGACCTTCAAGCTGCGCTCCGGCGTGAAGTTCCACGACGGCACCGAATTCAACGCCGAGGCGGTCTGCAAGAACTTCGACCGCTGGTACAACGCCAAGGGCCTCATGCAGAGCCCGGACGTGACCCCGTACTGGCAGGACGTCATGGGCGGCTTCGCCAAGAACGAGAGCGCGGACCTGCCGCCGAGCCTCTTCAAGTCCTGCACCGCCAAGGACGCCACGACCGTCGACCTGGCCTTCACCCGGGTCTCCAGCAAGATCCCGGCCGCGCTGATGCTGCCCTCGTTCTCGATGCACAGCCCGACCGCGCTGGAGAAGTACGACGCCAGCAACGTGGGCGGCACCGCCGAGGACATCAAGTACCCGGCCTACGCCACGGCGCACCCGACCGGCACCGGCCCGTTCAAGTTCAAGTCCTGGGACGTCGCCAACAAGACGCTCACCATCGAGCGCAACGAGGACTACGCCGGCACCAAGGCGAAGCTGAAGACCCTCATCTACAAGACGATCTCGGACGAGAACGCGCGCAAGCAGGCGCTGCGCTCCGGCGACATCCAGGGGTACGACCTGGTCGGCCCGGCCGACGTCGAGCCGCTGAAGGGTGAGGGCTTCAACGTCCTGACCCGCCCGGCGTTCAACATCCTCTACCTGGCCATGAACCAGAAGGGGAACCCGAAGCTCGCCGACGTGAAGGTCCGCCAGGCCATCGCGCACGCGCTGAACCGGCAGGCTCTCGTCGACTCGAAGCTGCCCCCGGGCGCCAAGGTCGCCGACAACTTCATGCCGGACACCGTCGAGGGTTGGAACGGCGACGTCACCAAGTACAACTACGACCCGGCGAAGGCCAAGGCGCTGCTGGCCGAGGCCGGCGCGACGAACCTGACCCTGCGGTTCCACTACCCGACCGAGGTCACCCGGCCGTACATGCCGAACCCGAAGGACATCTTCGAGTTGCTCTCGGCGGACCTCAAGGCGGTCGGCATCAACGTCCAGGCCATCCCGCTCAAGTGGAGCCCGGACTACCTGAACGCCACCACCTCGGGCAACAAGCACGACCTGCACTTCCTCGGCTGGACCGGTGACTACGGCGACGGCTACAACTTCATCGGCACCATGTTCGACCGGACGAAGGCCGAGTGGGGCTTCACCAACAAGGCCCTGTTCGACCAGTTCAAGGACGCGGACAGCACCGCCGACGTGGCGGCCCGGACCGAGAAGTACAAGGCCCTGAACAAGGCCATCATGGACTTCCTGCCCGGCGTCCCGGTGTCGCACTCGCCGCCGGCGATCGTGTTCGGCAAGGACGTGACCGGGGTCAAGGCGAGCCCGCTCACCGACGAGCGGTTCTCCACCGCCGAGTTCAAGTCCTGATCTGACGCTCCGAGTCGTGGGCGGGCGCTGTTTCGGCAGCGCCCGCCCACGACCCTCCGTACCCCTTTCGAGGCCGCCGTGTTCCGGTTCATCGTCAGACGCCTGCTTCAGCTGATACCCACGCTGTTCGGGCTCTCCCTCCTGCTGTTCATCTGGCTCCGCCGACTGCCCGGCGGTCCCGAGACCGCCATCCTCGGTGAGCGCGGGACGCCCGAGATGCGCGCCGCGATCCGGCGCAACATGGGCCTCGACGAGCCGATCCTGGTGCAGTACGGCCGGTTCGTGCGGCGGCTGATCCGCCTCGACCTGGGCACGTCGACCTCCACCAAGCGCACCGTCGTCACCGAGTTCGTCGAACGCTTCCCCGGCACGGTGGAACTGTCCGTCACGGCGATGCTGATCGCGGTCGGCGTCGGCATCCCGCTGGGCTACCTGGCGGCCCGGCGCCGCGGCCGGATGGTCGACCACCTCTCCGTCGGCGGCTCACTGATCGGCATCTGCATCCCGGTCTTCTTCCTCGCGTACGTGCTCAAGGCGATCTTCGCGGAGAACCTCGGCTGGTTCCCGGCGAGCGGCCGGCAGGATCCGACGCTCGGGGCGACCCGGATCACCAACTTCTTCGTCCTCGACGGGATCATGACCCGCGAGTGGGACGCCGCCGCCGACGCGCTCTGGCACCTGGTGCTGCCGGCCGTCGCGCTGGCCAGCATCCCGCTGGCGATCATCGTCCGGATCACCCGGGCCAGCGTGCTGGAGGTCCTCAACGAGGACTTCGTCCGCACCGCCGAGGCGAAGGGGCTCACCGAGAGCACGGTCCGGCGCCGGCACGTGCTGCGCAACTCCATGCTGCCGGTCGTCACCTCGATCGGCCTGCTCACCGGCGGCCTGCTCTCCGGCGCGGTGCTGACCGAGACCGTCTTCGCCTTCAGCGGCATCGGAGCCTTCATCTACGAGGCCATCAGCCAGCGTGACTATCCGGTCCTGATGGGCTTCATCCTGATCATCGCGGTGGTGTACGTGCTGGTGAACCTCCTGGTCGACCTCTCCTACAGCCTGATCGACCCGAGGGTGAGGGTCCGATGACGATCACCACCGGCAAG
The DNA here is from genome assembly GCF_036902715.1 of Micromonospora sp. CPCC 205546. NCBI lineage: Bacteria > Bacillati > Actinomycetota > Actinomycetes > Micromonosporales > Micromonosporaceae > Micromonospora > Micromonospora sp. CPCC 205546. The sequence continues at coordinate 101,074 of NZ_JBAKHL010000003.1, read as the reverse complement.
AAGAAGGAAAAGATCGACCGGCTCGCCGAGTTGGCGGCCCGGGAGGACGAGCGCGGCGTCAGCCTCTGGAAGGAGGCGTTCCGCCGGCTGCGGCGCAACCCGGCGGCGATCGTCGGCGCGGTGATCCTCAGCCTGTTCCTGCTGGTCGCCATCCTCGGGCCGTTCTTCGTCCCGCACCCCCCGGACGCGCAGCTCTGGAAGGGCGAGATCCGCCTCGGCGACTTCCCCGGCTTCCGTGGGGAGAACTGGTTCGGCGTCGACCACATCGGGCGTGACGAGTTCAGCCGCATGATCGTCGGCGCCCGGCAGACCCTGCTGGTCGGCGTGGTCTCCACCCTGATCGGCCTCGCCGTCGGCTCGCTGATCGGCGGGGTCGCCGGCGCCGCCGCCGGCCTCGGCGGCCGGTGGGGCCGGGCGGTCGACAACGTGCTGATGCGTTTCGTCGACATGCTGCTGGCCATGCCGAGCCTGCTGCTGGCGATCAGCATCGCCGCCCTGCTCGGCGCCGGCCTGACCACCGTCATGATCGCCGTCGGTGTGGTGTCGGTGCCGGTCTTCGCCCGGCTGCTGCGCGGCTCGATGATCTCCCAGTCGAACAGCGACTACGTGCTGGCCGCCGTCTCGCTGGGCGTCAAGAAGCCGAAGATCGCGCTGACCCACGTGGTGCCGAACTCGCTCGCCCCGGTCATCGTGCAGGCCACGCTGACCCTGGCCACCGCGATCATCGAGGCCGCGGCGCTCTCCTTCCTCGGCCTCGGCAACAACGACGCCTCCATCCCCGAGTGGGGTGTGATGCTCGCCGACGCGCAGCAGTACCTGGACTCCGCGCCCCGGCTGGCGATCCTGCCCGCCCTCGCCATCATCGTCACCGCGCTGGGCTTCACCCTGCTCGGCGAGGCGATGCGCGAGGCACTCGACCCGAAGCTGCGGAAGTAGGACCGGTGAGCGCGAGGAGTGAGCTTGCGGGCCCCGCAGTCGCGAACGAAAGGCGGGCCCGACATGGCTCTGCTTGATGTCGAAGATCTCTCCGTCACCTTCGCCCGGCGCGGTCAGCGCGCCGTGCACGCCGTCGACGGGGTGTCCTTCTCCGTCGACGCTGGCGAGGTCGTCGGCCTGGTCGGCGAGTCCGGCTGCGGCAAGAGCGTCACGTCGCTGGCGCTCATGGGTCTGCTGCCGAAGCAGCCGGGCCTGCGCGTCGGCGGCAAGGCGGTCTTCGACGGCACCGACCTGCTCCAGCTCGACGACAGGTCCCGGCGGGACATCCGTGGCCGGGACGTCGCGATGATCTTCCAGGACCCGCTCTCGTCCCTGAACCCGGTGATCCCGATCGGGCTGCAGGTCACCGAGGTGCTCACGCGGCACCGGGGGATGAAGGGCGCGGCGGCCGAGAAGGAGGCGGCGGCGCTGCTCGACCGGGTCGGCATCCCCGACCCGAAGCGGCGGCTGAAGGAGTACCCGCACCAGCTCTCCGGCGGCATGCGGCAGCGCGCCCTGATCGCCATGGCGGTGGCCTGCAAGCCCCGGCTGCTGATCGCCGACGAGCCGACCACGGCGCTGGACGTCACCATCCAGGCGCAGATCCTGGAGCTGCTCAAGGAACTGGTCCGGGACTCCGGCACCGCCCTGGTGATGATCACGCACGACCTGGGCGTGGTCGCCGGCATGTGCGACACCATCAACGTGCTCTACGGCGGCCGGGTGGTGGAGACGGCCCGCCGCCGGCCGCTGTTCCGCGAGCCCCGGCACCCGTACACCGTGGGGCTGCTCGGCTCGGTGCCGCGCCTGGACGCCGGGCGCGGCGAGCGGCTGAACCCGATCCCGGGCTCGGTCCGCGACCTGCTGCCCTGGCCGGACGGCTGCGCCTTCGCGCCGCGCTGCACCCGGCGCGTCGACGAGTGCGTGGGGGAACCGCCCGCGCTGGTGCTCACCCACGACGGTCGCAGCTACCGTTGCGTCAACCCGGCGCCGCTGCCCGGCACCGCGCCCCCGCCGGCCGCCACCGCACCGGCCCCGGCCGCCACCGCACCGGCCCCGGCCGCCACCAGCACCGCCCCGGCGACCGATGCACCGGCCCCGGCCGCCACCGCACCGGCGGCGGAGGCGACCGCGGGCCCGGTGCCCGCCCCGCGCGAGGAGGAGAAGCCGTGACCGAGAGCGACATCCTCGTCGAGGTCCGCGACCTGAAGGTGCACTTCCCGATCCGACGGGGGGTGATCTTCGACCGGACGGTCGGCCACGTGAAGGCCGTCGACGGGGTCGACCTGAGCATCCAGCGCGGCAAGACGTACGGCCTGGTCGGCGAGTCCGGCTGCGGCAAGTCGACGCTGGGCCGGGCGCTGCTCCAGCTCATCCCGCCCACCAGCGGCGAGGTCCGGTTCGACGGCGTCGAGCTGACGAAGCTGCCGGCGGGCAGGCTGCGGTCCACCCGCCGCCGGATGCAGATGATCTTCCAGGACCCGATGTCGAGCCTGGACCCCCGGCAGAACGTCGAGTCGATCCTCACCGAGGGCCTGCAGGCCCACGGCATCGGCGGCGACCGGGACGAGCGGCGGCGGATCATCGGCGAGACCCTGGACAAGGTCGGCCTGCCCCGCTGGGCGCTCTCCCGCTATCCGCACGAGTTCTCCGGCGGCCAGCGGCAGCGCATCGGCATCGCCAGGGCGCTGGTGCTCGGGCCCGACCTGATCGTCGCCGACGAGCCGGTCTCCGCGCTCGACGTGTCGATCCAGGCCCAGGTGGTGAACCTGCTCGACGATCTCCAGGAGACCCTCGGCCTGACCTACCTGGTGATCGCGCACGACCTCGCGGTGGTGCGGCACATCTCCGACACCGTCGGCGTGATGTACCTGGGCGCGCTGGTCGAGGAGGCGCCGAGCGACCGGCTCTACACCGAGCCGCTGCACCCCTACACCCGGGCGTTGATGTCGGCGGTGCCGGTGCCGGACCCGGACGTGGAGGACCGCCGCGAGCGCATCCTGCTCGCCGGCGACCTGCCCTCGCCCGCCAACCCGCCGACGGGTTGCCGGTTCCACACCCGCTGCCCGTGGGCGCAGCCGACCCGCTGCGCCGACGAGCGGCCCGTGCTGCGGGAGATCGGCGGCAGCCGGGTCGCCTGCCACTTCGCCGAGCGCATCGCCAGCGGCGAACTGCGCCGGCACGAGGTCAGCGTGCAGCTCACCCGCCCGATGGGCGAGGGCGACGAGCCGCACACCGTCTCGGCCCCCAGCGAGCCCGGCTCGTACGTCTGATCCGCGTCGGACGCGGCCCCACCACGGGCCGCGTCCGGCCGGTCGGTCCGTGGCGGTACGACGGGCGACCGGGCCCGGCCCGGCGGGTCAGCCCTCGGGGCGGTGCAGCAACGCGACCGCGATGCCGTGCACCGCGTCCAACCCGGCCGGATCGGCCAGCGCGGCCCTGCCGCCGGTGACCGCGTACCACTCGTCGGCGTCCTTGTACTGCACCGTCAGCGTGACCTGACCGTCGGCGTACGCGGTGCGCAGGGTCAGCTCGCCGGTGACCACGCCGACCTCGTCGGTCATCACCCCGCCCGGGCCGGGCACGATGTCGGCCGTACGCTCCTGCGCGGCGGTCGACGTGCCCTCGGCGTCGGCGGCCATGCCGGCCCCCGGCACCCCGGCGGCCGTACCGGCCGCGCCGTCCGCCGCCATGCCGGCCGTGGTCGGCCCGGCCGGCGCGCTGCCGGTGGCCGCCGCCGCGTCCTCCCCGGTGGCGTCCGGCGTCTGCTCCGGCGCGGGGGTCGCCCCGGCCCCGGTCACGGCTTGCTCGCCCATGTGCAGCCCTCCAGCATGTCGGTCAGGGCGGCCTTCTCGGCACTGGTCACCGTGAGCCGCCAGTGGTGCTTGACCGTCACCCAGTTCTCGGCGTACTGGCACCAGAACGACCGGTTCGCCGGCTTCCACTGGGACGGGTCCTGGTCACCCTTTGCCCGGTTGGAGGACGCGGAAACCGCGATGAGCTGCGGCCGGTCCAGGTCGTTGGCGAACTCGCCCCGCTTCGTGTCGTCCCACTCGTCGGCGCCCGAGCGCCACGCGTTCGCCAGCGGCACCATGTGGTCGATGTCCACGTCGGACGGGTCGGTGAAGGCCCGGTCGTCGTACACGCTCTCCCAGCGGCCGCCGACCACGTTGCAGCCGGAGAGCTTGATGTCCTCCCCGTCGCGTTTCAGCACGCTGTCGCGGACGTCGCAGTTCTTGCCGGTGTCCCGCCAGTGCGGGAAGCGGCTGCGGCTGTAGCCCTTCATCGACCCGGCGGTGGCCACGGTGAGCTGGGTCAGCTTCTGGGCGGCGTTGCCGCCGCCACCGCTGCTCGGCGCGACGTCCGGCTCGTCGACGGCGGCGCAACCGGCCGCGCCGAGCGCCAGCGCCGCGGCGAGCGCGGCCGTCACCGCGACGCGCGGTCCTGATCTGGTACGCACAGACGACACCTCTCCAGCTTGCGGGCTTTCGGCGATCCCGCACAGTACCCGGGACCGGTTTCGGCGATTCGTGGCGTCTCCCATATCGCGCGGGGCAGATTGGACGCCATGACCGAAACCACGCCCGCGCTCCGGCTGGGCACCGCCCACGGGCGGGGCACCCTGCTCGCCGCGGTCCTCGCCTCCGGCATGGTCTTCCTGGACACCACCGTGGTCAACGTGGCGCTGCCCCGCCTCGGTGCGGACCTCGACGCCACCGTCGCCGGTCTGCAGTGGACGATCAACGGCTACCTGCTGATGCTCGCCGCCTTCGTCCTGCTCGGCGGGGCGCTCGGCGACCGGTTCGGGCGGCGGCGGGTCTTCCTGCTCGGGGTGGTCTGGTTCACCCTCGCGTCGCTGCTCTGCGGCCTGGCCCAGGGCACGGGTTGGCTGATCGCCGCCCGGTTCCTCCAGGGCGCCGGGGGCGCGCTGCTCACCCCCGGCTCGCTGTCGGTGCTCCAGGCCAGCTTCCACCCGGACGACCGGGGCCGCGCCATCGGTGCCTGGTCGGGGCTCTCCGGCGTCTCCACCGCGCTCGGCCCGTTCCTCGGCGGCTGGCTGATCGACGCGCTCTCCTGGCGGTGGATCTTCTTCCTCAACCTGCCGCTGGCCGTGCTCGTGCTGCTGGCGGCGCTGCGCTGGGTGCCGGAGAGCCGCGACGAGGCCGCGTCCCGCACCGGCGGGCCACAGCGTGGCCGCAGTCGGTTCGACGTGGCCGGCGCGCTGCTCGGCGCGCTCGCCCTGGCCGGGATCACGTACGCGCTCATCGACGCCCCCGTGCGGGGCTTCGACTCGGTGCCGGTGCTCGCCGCCGTGCTGGCGGGCGTGGCCGGCGCGGTGGCCTTCGTGCTGGTCGAGCGTCGCCGGGGGGACGCCGCGATGCTGCCCACCGGGCTGTTCGGAAGTCGGCTCTTCTCGGTGTTGAACGTCTTCACCGTGCTCGTCTACGCGGCGCTCGGCGGCTTCACCTTCTTCCTCGCCGTCTACCTGCAGAACGTGGTCGGCTGGTCGGCGCTGCTCACCGGGGTCGCGCTGCTGCCGATGACGGTGCTGCTGCTGGTCGGCTCGGCGCGGGCGGGCGCGCTGTCGGCGCGGATCGGGCCGCGGCTGCCGCTGACCGTCGGGCCGGTGGTCGCCGCCGCCGGGCTGGTGCTGCTGCGCGGCGTGGGGCCCGACGCGTCGTACTGGCGGGACGTGCTGCCCGGCGTGGTGCTCTTCGGGATCGGGCTGACGCTGGTCGTGGCGCCGCTGACCGCCTCCGTGCTGGCCGCGGTCGACGACCGGTTCGCGGGCGTGGCGAGCGGCTTCAACAACGCGGCGTCCCGCGCGGGCGGCCTGCTGGCGGTGGCCGCGCTCCCGCTGCTGGTCGGGCTCTCCGGCGCCGGCTACGCCCAGCCGGGCGAGCTGACCGGCGCGTACCGGGGCGCGATGCTCTGGTGCGCCGGCCTGCTGCTGGCCGGTGCGGCGATGGCCGCCCTGCTCATCCACCGCCCGCCCCGGCGCCGGGAGGGGCACTCCGCCTGAACGGGGTGCCCCTCCCGGCCCGTCAGGCGCGGGCGCGGTTGACGGCGCTCGTCACGGCCTTCACCGAGGCGGTGACGATGTTGGCGTCGGTGCCGACGCCCCAGACCGTACGGCCGTCGACCTCGCACTCGACGTAGGCGGCGGCCTGCGCGTCCCCGCCGGAGGAGAGCGCGTGCTCGTGGTAGTCGAGCACCCGTACCGCCACGCCCACCGACTGCAGCGCGTTGACGTACGCGTCGATGGGGCCGTTGCCGACGGCGGTCAGCGAGCGCGACTCCCCGGCCACGCCGACGCGGGCCTCGATCTCGACCTTGCCCTCGGCGGTGCCGATGGCGTAGCCGTCCAGGGTGAGCGCCGGGTCGACCTGGTGGTCGAGCAGGTAGTGCCCGGCGAAGATCTCCCACATGGTGCCCGGGTCGACCTCGCCGCCGGCGTGGTCGGTCACCTGCTGGACCACGCCGGAGAACTCGATCTGCAGCCGGCGCGGCAGGTCGAGCTGGTGCTCGCTCTTCATGATGTACGCGACGCCGCCCTTGCCGGACTGCGAGTTGACCCGGATGACCGCCTCGTAGGTGCGGCCCAGGTCCTTCGGGTCGACCGGCAGGTAGGGCACCCCCCAGGTGTGCTGGTCGATCGGCACCCCGGCCGCCGCGGCGTCCCGGGCGAGCGCGTCGAAGCCCTTCTTGATCGCGTCCTGGTGCGAGCCGGAGAAGGCGGTGTAGACCAGGTCGCCCGCGTACGGGTGGCGCTCGTGCACGGGGAGCTGGTTGCAGTACTCGACGGCGCGCCGCACCTCGTCGATGTTCGAGAAGTCGATCATCGGGTCGACGCCCTGGGAGAAGAGGTTCAGCCCCAGCGTCACCAGGTCGACGTTGCCGGTGCGCTCGCCGTTGCCGAACAGGCAGCCCTCGACCCGGTCCGCGCCGGCCAGCAGCCCCAGCTCCGCGGCGGCGACGCCGGTGCCCCGGTCGTTGTGCGGGTGCAGGCTCAGCACCAGGCTGTCGCGCCGGGGCAGGTGCCGGTGCATCCACTCGATCGAGTCGGCGTAGACGTTCGGCATGGCCATCTCGACCGTGGCCGGCAGGTTGACGATCATCTTGCGGTCCGGCGTCGGGTCGATCACCTCGATGACCTTCGCGCAGACCTCCAGCGCGTACTCCAGCTCCGTGCCGGTGTAGGACTCGGGCGAGTACTCGTAGTAGATGTCCGTGTCCGGGGTGTGGATCTCCGCGTACTTGCGGCAGAGCCGGGCGCCCTGGGTGGCGATGTCGGCGATGCCGTCGCGGTCCAGCCCGAAGACCACCCGCCGCTGCAGGGCGGAGGTCGAGTTGTAGGAGTGCACGATCGCCCGCCGTGCGCCGCGCAGCGACTCCAGGGTCCGGTCGATCAGGTGCTCCCGGCACTGGGTGATCACCTGGATGGTGACGTCCTCGGGGATGAGGTCCTGCTCGATGAGCTGGCGTACGAAGTCGTAGTCCGCCTGGCTGGCCGAGGGGAAGCCGACCTCGATCTCCTTGTAGCCCATCTGCACCAGCAGCTGGAACATCCGGCGCTTGCGTTCCGGCGACATCGGGTCGATCAGCGCCTGGTTGCCGTCGCGCAGGTCCACCGCGCACCAGCGGGGCGCGGCCTCGACGTGCCGGGTCGGCCAGGTGCGGTCGGGCAGGTCGATGCGGAACTGCCGCTGGTAGGGCTGGTAGCGGTGGTACGGCATCCGGCTGGGGCGCTGCCGGGTGATCGGATCGGTCTCGGCGTCGGGTTGAGCCATGACGGAGTGCTCCCTGGGACATGTGGCGTCAGCAATCGGAAGGTGTCGGCCAGGTGCCGGGCGACGATGCCCGAGCGGTTGCCGATGGGAAGTTCGGATGTGCTGGACGGCGCGGTCCGACTCCGCGACGAGGTGCCGGCCTTCAGGCCTCGTCGCGGCGACCAAGGAGGAGGTGCGCCTGCCACATGACCAGGTAACCGTACGTGGTGGGGCGGGGCGCGGGAAGACGGGTCCGAACTATGAGACGCACTTCGCAGCCTGGCTGGTCAGCAGCAGGTCGGCCAGGGGGAGGCGGCGGCGTAGCCCGGTCTCCGAGCCGAGCAGGTCGGCCGGGAGGCTGAGCGGGTCGCCGAGCTGCCCGACGGCCACCACCACGTGTGCCCGTACGTCCGCGGGCAGGTCGAGGTCGGCGGTCAGGCCGGCGTGGTCGAGGTCGTGCAGTTGGCGTACGTGCAGGCCGAGCGCCGTGGCCTGCACGGTGAGGTGGGCGACGGCCTGGCCCAGGTCGTACGCGTGCCCGGCGGATCCGGTGCGGTGCGCGCCGAGCAGCAGGGCGGCGGCGCGCTGTGCCCACCGCTGGTCGGATCCGGGCAGGTTGACCAGGATCCGCTTGAACGTCTCGTCGTTCCGGTGGCCGAGCGCGAACCGCCACGGTTGGGCGTTGCCGGCCGAGGGCGCCCAGCGGGCCGCCTCCAGCAGCGCGGACGCGTCCCGGTGGGACAGCTCCGCCACCGGGTCGAAGGACCGGGGGCTCCAACGGAACGCGAGCAGCGGGGTGAGGTCGGACATGGGTCGAGTGTCCCGTAAGGGCGATTAGAGCCCTAAGGGCGGGATGTCCGAATGTGGCGAAGGGCACCCGTAACGTCGCCGCCGGTCAGAGCGTTTCCGTGGTCGGCTCCGTGCTCGGTTCCGGGGCCGGTTCCGGCGTCGCCGTGCCGAGCGGCTCGGCGTCGACCACCGGCCCGGCCAGTTGCACGGTGGCCGGGGCCGGCGCCGGCGTACCGGCGAGGATCAGCGTGCCGAACGCCGTGCGTACCGCCGTGGGCGTGCCGTCGGGGCCGTAGCAGTAGATCCCCACGTCGAGCGGCGCGTTGATCGACGCCGAGGTGGTCTCGACGGAGTAGCAGGCGCCGGACGCGCCGGGTGGCGGCTGTGCGGGTGAGACGGCGAGCGGGGCCCGCCGGTCGGTCAGCACGGCCAACCAGTCGGTGAACGGGTGCTGCACCCGGGGGTCGAGCCGGCGGGGCACGGCCGCGTCCCGGTCGCCGAGACGCACGCAGGCCGCCGGCTCGGGTCGGGTGACGGACGGCAGGGCGCACTGGAACAACCCGTCGGCGGTGGCCGCGAACGAGACGTCGGCGCTCCCGCCGAGCGCGCCGCCCGGCACGTCGACCCGCCAGCTGCCGTCGTTCGCGCTGGTCACCAGGATCGTCCGGTCCGGGGACCCCGCCGCGCGCAGCGTGTAGCTGGCGACCAGGTGCCGGTCCTGCGCGGCGGCCGCCAGCGCGGCCAGTTCGTCGCGTGCCGCGTCCATGCCCGCCGGCACCGGTGCCGAGGTGGGGGTGGGCCGGGTGGCCGGCTGGTCGGCGGCGCAGGCGACGAGGAGCGCGGGCAGGACGAGCGCGAGCGTGAGCGGCCCGGCGAGGCGTCGGGCCGGACGAGCCGGCGCGCGCAGGGGCTTCGCGGGAGGCCCGGCCGGACGGAGATGGGCGTGCACGGGGCCATTCTGCGGCCAGGGAGCGGCGCGCGGGGGCCGTGCCGCGCGCGGGGGTCCGGCGTGTCGCGCACCACCCCGCCCCCGGCGGCCGCGCCGGATCGTGGGATCACCCGACCCGGCCGGGTCGGGCGACCGATACCCTGGGTGCGTTGAAGAACGCCGCCGGCTGAAGAAACCGGCGGCGTCGGCACGCTCAGGGTCGTCGCTGGGAGGGAGTGCACCGTCGTGGCACTCGTGGTGCAGAAGTACGGCGGGTCCTCCGTCGCGAACGCGGAGCGGATCAAGCGGGTGGCCGAGCGCATCGTCGCCGCCCGCAAGGCCGGCGACGACGTCGTCGTGGTGGTCTCCGCCATGGGGGACACGACCGACGAGCTGCTCGACCTGGCCAACCAGGTCAGCCCGCTGCCGCCGGGCCGGGAGCTGGACATGCTGCTCACCGCCGGGGAGCGGATCTCCATGGCGCTGCTCGCCATGGCCATCCACAACCTGGGGTACGAGGCCCGCTCGTTCACCGGCTCCCAGGCCGGCGTGATCACCACGTCGGTGCACGGCCGGGCGCGGATCATCGACGTCACGCCGGGCCGGCTCAAGGGCGCGCTCGACGAGGGCGCGGTGGTCATCGTCGCCGGCTTCCAGGGCGTCTCGCAGGACACCAAGGACGTCACCACGCTGGGCCGGGGCGGTTCCGACACCACCGCCGTGGCGCTCGCCGCCGCGCTGCACGCCGACGTGTGCGAGATCTACACCGACGTCGACGGCGTCTACTCCGCCGACCCGCGGATCGTCCCGAACGCGCGGCACATCACCCAGATCACCTACGAGGAGATGCTGGAGCTGGCCGCCTGCGGCGCCAAGATCCTGCACCTGCGCAGCGTGGAGTACGCCCGCCGGGCGGGCTTGCCGATCCACGTCCGTTCGTCATACTCGACCAACACCGGCACCATGGTCACCGGATCGATGGAGGACCTTCCTGTGGAGCAAGCACTGATCACCGGGGTCGCCCACGACCGCAGCGAAGCCAAGATCACGATCGTGGGGGTGCCCGACGAGCCGGGCGCCGCCGCGCGGATCTTCGACACCGTGGCCGGCGCCGAGATCAACCTCGACATGATCGTGCAGAACGTGTCCACCGAGGGCACGGGCCGCACGGACATCTCCTTCACGCTACCCAAGGCCGACGGCCCCACGGCGATGGCCGCCCTGAGCAAGATCCAGGAGTCGGTCAAGTTCAAGGGCCTGCTCTACGACGACCACGTCGGCAAGGTCTCGCTCGTCGGGGCCGGCATGCGCTCGCACCCCGGCGTCGCGGCCGGCTTCTTCGCCGCCCTCGGCGCGGCCGGGGTGAACATCGAGATGATCTCCACCTCGGAGATCCGCGTCTCCGTGGTCTGCCGCGACACCGACCTGGACGCCGCCGTGCGCGCCATCCACGAGGCGTTCGACCTCGGCGGCGACACAGAGGCCGTCGTCTACGCGGGGACGGGACGGTAGCCACCGTGTCGCCACTGCCCACCCTGGCCGTGGTCGGGGCGACCGGTGCCGTCGGCACGGTGATGTGCGAGCTGCTCAGCGGCCGCAAGAACGTCTGGGGCGAGATCCGGCTGCTCGCCTCCGAGCGCTCGGTGGGGCGGCGGCTGCGCTGCCGGGGTGAGGAACTGACCGTCCAGGCGCTCACCCCGGAGGCGTTCGACGGCGTCGACGTGGCGATGTTCGACGTCCCGGACGAGGTCTCCGCCCGCTGGGCGCCGGTCGCCGTCGGCCACGGGGCCGTCGCGGTCGACAACTCCGGCGCCTTCCGGATGGACCGCGACGTCCCGCTGGTGGTGCCGGAGATCAACCCCGAGCAGGTGCGCAACCGGCCGAGGGGGATCATCGCCAACGCCAACTGCACCACCCTGGCGATGATCATCGCGATCGCCCCGCTGCACCGCGAGTACGGGCTGCGGGAACTGGTCCTCGCCTCCTACCAGGCGGCCTCCGGCGCGGGCCAGAGTGGCGTGGACGCCCTGCACGCCCAGCTCGCCAAGGTCGCGGGGGACCGCGTGCTCGGCTCCCGCCCCGGCGACGTACGCCAGGCGGTCGGCGACGACATGGGCCCGTTCCCCGCGCCGCTGGCGCTCAACGTGGTGCCCTGGGCCGGCTCCCTGGCCGACGGGGGATGGTCGTCCGAGGAGATGAAGCTGCGCAACGAGTCGCGCAAGATCCTCGGGCTGCCCGACCTGAAGGTCTCCGCCACCTGCGTACGGGTGCCGGTGGTGACCGGCCACTCCGTCGCGGTGCACGCCGTCTTCGGCACCGAGGTCGACGCCGAGGGCGCCCGCGAGGTGCTGCGGAACGCGCCCGGGGTGATCCTGGTCGACGACCCGGGGGCGGGCGAGTTCCCGATGCCCATCGACGCGGTCGGCACGGACCCTTCCTGGGTGGGCCGGATCCGTCGCGCCGTCGACGACCCCCGCGCCCTGGACTTCTTCGTCACCGGCGACAACCTCCGCAAGGGCGCCGCCCTCAACACCGCCCAGATAGCCGAACTCCTGGCCAAGGAACTAACCCCCCGCTGAACCCGCCCCCACCCCGCCCTCGCCCTCGCCCCCACCCCGGCGTCGATCATGGAGTTGTGGTGGGCGGAGGGTGCGCTTTCGGGGCTTTTGCGGGGCGCCACAACTGCATGATCGACGCAGGATGGGGGCGGGGTGGGCGAGTGGGGTGGGTTAGGCGGGGGCCAGGCGGACGCCGTCGCGGCCGTGGCGCTTCACCGCGTAGAGCGCCTGGTCGGCGCGGCGCAGCGTGGCCTCGGGTGACTCGCCCGGGCGGGGCAGGGCCACCCCGACGCTGATCGTGCGGCCGATCGACCTCGCCGCCTCGTTCAGGCGCTCGGCGATCCGGACCGCCTCGTCGGGGCGGCTGACCTCGATCACCGCCACGAACTCGTCGCCGCCGACCCGGTAGAGCTCGTCGCCGTGCCGCAGCGCCCCCTCCAGGGCCCGCGCCAGCCGTACGAGCACCCGGTCGCCGGCCTGGTGGCCGTACGTGTCGTTGACGGACTTGAAGCCGTCCACGTCGATCGCCAGCAGGGCCGTACGCCCCGGGGTGGCCACCGCGATCCGCCGGCCGAACGGGCCCGTGTGCCGCAGCCCGGTCAACGGGTCCGAATTGGCCTGCTCGCGCAGCCGGGCCAGGCTGCGCAGGCGGTCCAGGCAGCTCCACGCCTGCCCGGCGAGCAGCTCCAGCAGGTTGACCGTGGTCGGGTCCGGGCGCAGCAGTCGTTCGTCGGCGACCAGCAGCACCCCGCCGTCGTCGGCCTGGCCCACCGGCGCGGCGACCAGGGTGCGCACCCCGGCCCGGGTCAGCGGCCGGTGGTCGGGGATGGGCGGGTGTCCCGCCTCGCCGAGCGTGTAGCCCACCCCGTGGTGGTGGGCGCGGGCGACCAGCCGGTCCAGCGCCGCCGGCCCCGCCTCCGTCAGCTCCGCCCGGATCCGCGCCTCCAGTTCGCCGGGGGTGGCCGGCGGCGTGCCCAGCCGGGGCCCGTCCGGGCCGGCGAGCACCAGCACCGCCGCGGAGAGCGTCGACACGTCCCGGGCCGCGGCGATCGCGGCGGCGAACAGGTCCCACTCCGTCGACGCGGAGGTCAGCGCGGCGGCGTGTCGCAGGAGCTTCTCGCTGCGGCTCTCCGCCGGCGGCCCGCCGAGCGCCACGATCCGGGCGCCGAGCCGGGACGCCAACCGCTCGGCGGTCGCGCGCCACGGCCCGAGGTCGACCGGCCCGCACCACTGGAGGTCCAGCACCCCGATGGGTCGGCCCGCCGGGTCCAGCACCGGCACGCACACCTCTGCGGTGACGTCGGGGCGTACCGGGATGTAGTCGGGGTCGTCGGCCACGTCGGGCACGACGGCGGTCTCGCCGGAGGCGTACACCCGGCCCACGATCCCGGTCTTCGGCGGCACCGTGGAGAAGACCTGCCAGGAGCCGGTGGCCGCGACGCAGCGCAGCCGGTCGTGCACGTGCAGCAGGACGGAGATGGTGGCCGGCGCGTGCCGGGCGAGCGCCGTGACCGTCCACCGGCACGCCTCCACGACGGTCGACGCCATGGGGAGGCGGACCGTGACGTCACGGATGACTCGCTCGTGATCCACTCGGCACGTCGTTCCAGGTAGGGAGGGCTGCGACCGGCGGGCGGGCCCGCGACCAAGGGTACTCAGCGCGGCACCGGGGCGCCGGAGTCAAGATCGCCGACGTCCTTCGTACACATGTGCCATCCACAGGCTGTGGACAGGGCCTGTGGATCCGGGCGGGCCGCGCGCCGGGGCCCGCGGCGATAGCGTGAGGGTCCCGGTCGAGTGGAGGCACCGATGCTCATCGCCCAGCTCAGTGATCCGCACCTGACCACCGGCGTGCTCGCCGCCGAGCCGGCCGCCGGCCTGCATCGCGCCCTGGGCCGGGCGCTGGCGCTGAATCCCCGGCCCGACTGCGTGGTCGTCACCGGCGACCTGGTCGAGCACGGCCGCCCCGACGAGTACGCGACGCTGCGCGAGGTCATCGGCCGTTTCCCGCTGCCGGTGCACCTGGTCGCCGGCAACCACGACGACCGGGAGTCGCTGCTGGACGCGTTCGGCGGCACGCTGTGGCTCGGTGGTGGCTTCTCGGCCCACTACCACGTGGACCACCCGGAGGCGACGGTCGTGGTGCTGGATTCCCTGATGCCGGGCGGGGGCGGCGCCGGCTGCCTCGGCGAGGACCAGCTCGGCTGGCTGGACGGGGTGCTGGCCGGCCGGCCCGAGGTGCCGGCCGTGGTCTGCCTGCACCATCCGCCGACCCCGGTCGGCATCCCGTTCCTCGACGACATCCGGCTGACCGACGGCGACGCGCTGGCCGAGGTGATCCGCCGGCACCCGCACGTCGTCCGGGTGGCCGCCGGGCACGTCCACCGCCCGGTCACGGTGGCCTTCGCCGGGACCGTGCTCACCACCGCGCCGAGCACCTGGCGACAGAGTTCGCTCACCACCGGCGCCGGCGAGCAGTTCGGCTGGATCACCGAGCCCACCGGATTCCTGCTGCACCAGGTCACCGCGAGCGGCTGCGTCACGCACCTGGTGCAGGCCAGCCACGCCGCCGGCACGACCTGCGGCTTCTGACCGCCAGCAGGACGGGCGGGCAGTGGACGAGGTCTGGTACGTCGCGTACGGGTCGAACCTGCACGCCGAGCGGCTCGGCTTCTACCTGGCCGGGGGCTGTCCACCCGGCGGGCGGCGGACCTATCCGGGTTGCCGTGACAGGCGACCACCGAGACGTACGGTGCCGGTGTCGTTGCCCGGCGGCGTCTACTTCGCCGGCGAGTCCCGGGCCTGGACCGGCGGGATGGCGTTCTACGATCCGGCGCTGCCCGGCGAGGCGGCGGCCCGGGCCTACCTGCTCGGCGTCGGTCAGTTCGCCGACGTGGCCGCCCAGGAGATGTACCGGGAGCCCGGCGCCGACGACGGCCTGATCGCCGAGGCCGTCGCCACGGGGAGGGCCAGCCTCGGCCCCGGCCGGTACGAGACCCTGCTCTGCCCCGGCCGGCTCGACGGGCTGCCGCTGCTGACCTTCACCGCCCCGTGGGCGGCGCACGAGGTGCGGTGGCGCGCCCCGGCCCCGGCGTACCTCGGCATGATCGCCCGGGGTCTGCGCGAGTCGCACGGCTGGGACGCCGACCGGATCGCCCGCTACCTGCTGGCCCGGCCGGGCGTCGCCGGCACCTGGGACGAGGCCGCCGTCGCGGCGCTCGTCGCCTGACGGCACGTCGGGCCGGGCCCGCGTCGCGCGAGTGGCGGGAGCTGAGCACACGCTCAGGCGAACCTCGCCGGCAGGGTGGTCGAGGCCGGCTCGACACGCCGACCGACCAGCCACGTCACCCCGTTGGCCGCCGGTTTGCCGCTGCGTCGGGGCAGGGACGTCGGGAGGCGACGACACACGGGCTGACGGCTATCATGGCGCCGATGATCGGCCCAGGTCGTCGCCTGACGGAGGGCTCCACGACCGGCGCAGGTTCGCCGCGTGGTGCGCGTGACGCAGACGCGGCCTTCAAAGTTCGAGAGGTCGGGATGCAGGACAGTCAGACGGACGACCGACGGAACCGCGAGCTGGTGGCACGGCATCCGGGGACGGCCGATCCCGGCGAGGCGCTGCTGGGTGACGTGCTCGCCCGCTGGCGGGAACTGCTCAGACAGCCTGAACTCTCGGCGGATGCCAACTTCTTCCTCTCGGGCGGCCGGTCGCTGCTGGCGATCCAGTTCCTCCAGCGACTCAGCCGCGAGATCGCCATCCCGATTCCGCTCGACACGCTGTTCTCGGCACCCACCCCGCGCCAGTTCGCCGGACGCCTGGCGGCCCTGCGCGCCGAGCACCGTGCCGACGAACCCGCGGCGGAGCGGCCGGCCGACCGGTCGATCGCCGATGAGCTGGACCGGTTGCTCGCAGAGGCTCTCGGGAAGGAGTGGCACCGCGGCATCCAGCTCTACGTCTCGGTGGCGGGCGAGGTGTTGTACGACCGCGCCACCGGGCATCGTGAGGACGGCACGCCCCTGGAGCCGGACGACATGCTGCCCTGGTTCAGCGCGGGCAAGCCGCTGCTGGCGGCGTCCCTGTGCGAGCTGCAGCGCCGGGGGGCGCTCGACCCGGACGAACCGGTCACGACGTACCTGCCCGCCTTCGCCAACGGAGGCAAGGAGGCGATCACCCTGCGCCACCTGCTCACCCACTGCTCCGGGCAGCTGTATCCCACTGCTCCCGGTGGCGTCAATCCCTACGAGGTGGGTTACGAGCAGGCCCTCGAGGCAGCCATCACGACCCAGCTGGACCCGGACGAGGTGCCCGGCCGCCAGCCGTCGTACTTCTCCTCCACCGTCGCCTGGCTGGTGCTGTCAGAGGTGCTCCGCCGGCTCGACGGCCGGGAGTTCGACCGGTTCGTGGACGACGAGATCGCCGGCCCGCTCGGGACGACGTACCACTACGGTTTCTCCGAAGACCAGCTGGCCCAACTCGGCGGCCGGGTCAGCCGCTACCAACGGGAGCGGAAAGCCGAGTGGAGCGGCCCCAACGAGGCGGAGACCGCCCGCCGCACCCGGTGGCTGCTGGCCCACGGCCTGATCCACACGACCCGGCACCCCAGTAACGGTCTCTGGGCCAGCGCCCGCAGCATGGGCCGCTTCTACGAACTGCTCTGCGGGCACGCGGTGGGCCGCAAGTGGAGCGCCGCGCACGACCGACTGCTCGACGCGCCGACCGTCCAGCAGATGGTCCGACCACAGCGACCGAGCTTCTTCGACGAGGCACCTCTCATCGACTTCGGCCTTGGCGTGACCCTGGAGTCCCGCAGGCACGGCGACGAGTACGCGTACTTCGGATCGCACACCAGCGCCCGCACCTTCGGCCACCAGGGGCACGGGGCGTCGCCGATGACGTACGCCGACCCGGAGCACGAACTGGTCGTGTCCTTCAACGGCAACGGGTTGCCGGGCTTCGCGCCCGGCCGGGCGCTCTGGCACCGGATCAGTGACACGGTCTACCGGGTCCTGGGGCTGGTGCCGCAAGCGGCGACGAGCTCTGCCGGCAGCTGACCGGACCGCCCGGCACCTGCGCCGTCGGGCCGGTGCCGGGACAGGCGACTGCCGTGTCGGTGCTGCCGGTGCAACGCCTCCCACGCCGTCGCGGGCCGCCCACCGGCCACCGGTCAGCCCTTGGCGGGGGCTGGTTCGGTGGCGGGCAGGGCGGTCGCCGCGCGGCCGTCCTGGGCGACCGTGAGCAGACGGCGCAGGGAGAGTGCGATCAACGACGCCACCAGGCAGCCGCTGACGACCGCGACGACCCAGATCCGCCCGTTGGCCGCGCCGATCAGCGGGCCTGCGGTGACCGGGCCGATCACGCCGCTGACCCCGAAGATCATCGAGCTCATCGCGTTGTAGCGGCCGCGCAGCTCGTCGGTGGCGAGCGCGTTCGTCAGCGCCGGCATCACCGGCGACAGCAGCGTCTCGCCGAAGCCGAAGATCGCCGAGCAGGCCACGACGCAGAGCGCGGCGACCAGCGCGTTGCCCGGGCCGATCACGCCTCCGGCCCCCAGCACCAGCCAGGCGATCGCGAAGACCCCGCCCACGGCGGCCAGCGCGCCCGTCCGGCTGCGTCCCTCCATCCGCCGCAGGACCAGCAGTTGCGACAACACGATCATCACCGTGTTGCCGGCCAGCGCCCAGGCGACCACGCGCGGCGTCACCTCGACCACCCGCACGGCGTACGCGGTGAAGCCGACCTCGATCTGCGCGTAGCCGCAGGTGGTCAGGACCAGGCCGAAGATGACGAGCCGTCGGAACGGGCGGTCGCGCAGCACGGTGAGGTAGCCGCCGGCCGACGTCCGGTCCCCGGCGGCCGCGGCGGAGAGCCGGCGGCCCACGTGCGGCAGGGTGAGCAGGATCAGCGCGGGCATCAGGTAGCTGATCGCGTCGAGCACGTAGATCGCCTGGAAGGTCACCGCGCGGGTGGTGTCCACGATCGCCCCGGAGGTCAGGCCGCCGAGGCCGATGCCGAGGTTGAGCAGGGCGAAGTTCAGCCCGAAGACCCGCTGCCGCTCGTCGGCGTCGGTGAGCGAGGCGAGGATCGTGTTCTGCCCGGGCCAGATGACGGAGCTGCCCATCGCGACGAGCGTCATCACCCCGAACGCCGAGGCGCTCGAGTCGACCAGGGCGAGCGACCCGGTGCCGACCGCCTCGATCATCAGGCCCGTCAGCAGGATCCGGCGCGCGCCGAACCGGTCGATCAGCGTGCCGCCGACCGGCGACAGCGCCAGGGTCACCACGCCGTACCAGCCGATCACCAGCCCGGCCCGGGTGTCGGTGAGGCCGCGGACGTCGGTCAGGTAGATGAACAGGAACGGCAGGGTGAGGCCGCGCCCGATCGCCGACAACAGCGTGCCGACGAGCATCCGCCGGGCTTCGGGACGGCGGGGCAGGGCGCGACTGAGCATCCCCCGATTCTGTGGTCTGGGTGTGACGCGGCGCGAGACCTTTCGACCCCGAATTCCGCGCCCGCCGTGTGCCCGGGATCACGTCGGGAGCGCGCCCGCGGGCGTCGTACCCCTCTGCGATCCTGGTCGCGATGACCACCACCTGGCGACACCTGCCCGCACCGGCCCGCGAGATCGCCACCGCCACCGCCGACGCGGTCGCCGCCGCGCGCGAGCGCGCCTCCGAGGCGTACGACGTCGCGGTGGCCCGGCTCGCCACGGCCGACCGGTCCGGCCTGGTGCTCGGCGCGGTGGTCCGGCTGCTGCTGGAGGAGACCCACCCCGACGGCCTGGACGGCGACGACGTCCGTCAGGTGCTCGAAGGCTGCGTCCGCGACGCCGCGCAGTGGCGGCACGACGTCGACCCGCACGTGGTGCTCGTCCTGCTGGCGGGCGCCCTCGGCGTCTACAACCCCGACGGCGACGAGTCGCCGCCCGACCCGCCCGCCGTGGCGCGGCACGCGCCGCTGCTCGTCGCCGACCTGCTCGCCGCCACCGGGCGACCCCTCGACGGCTACCTGACCGCCGCGTTCGCCGAGATCGCGCGCACCGAGCGGCAGGACTGAGCTGGTCGCGCCCTCGTGCCGGCGGGCCGGGCGCTGCCGGCGGGCCCGCCCGCCGGCCGGGGCGATAAGAATTCGTGATTAGACGAACACGCAGGGTGTTCCCTAGGCTTCTCCGCGTAAGCCCCGGCAGCGGGAAGTCGGCACCGCCGGTGCTCCGGCGCGGTGCGGGTCGGTGGCTCGCTCCTCCGGGAGATTCGTGGTGATCGTCGAGAAGCGGTCGCACGCCGCGCCACGTCCGTCCACTTTGGAGTGACCCGGGTTCGACGAGGGCCGTTCCACGCCGGCACGACCGCTGGACACGCGAGTGAAGGGACCCCTCTCATGACGACCGAACAGACCACACCCGACCCGGTGTTCGACACCTTCTTCGACGACCCGCACGCCAAGTACCGCGAGCTGCACGCCAGCGGGTGCCCGGTGCGCAAGGTGGTCACCCCGCAGGGCATCCCGGCGTGGTTCGTCACCGAGCACGAGGCCGTACGCCAGGGCCTGCGTGACCCCCGGCTCTCCCGGCGGCTGGAGAACGCCGGGCCGGACTACCAGCGCGCGGCGGGCCCCACGCAACTCCTCGCCAAGTCGGTCGTCACGGAGGACCCGCCGGAGCACACCCGGCTGCGTCGGGCCCTCAACCAGGCCTTCGCGCCGCGCACCATCAAGCGGCTGGAGCCCCGGATCGTCGCGCTCGCCGAAGAGCTGATCGACGACGTCGCCAAGAAGCTCGCCGAGACGGGCCGGGCCGACCTGATGACCGACCTGGCCCTGCCCCTGCCGCTCATCGTCATCGCGGAGATGCTCGGGGTGCCGGTCGAGCGGCGGGCGGACTTCCAGCGCTGGGGCGACGGCATGCTCGCCCTCGACGCGAAGGTGCAGAAGGAGTCGGGCGCGGCGATGATCGGCTTCCTCGGCGAGCTGGTCCAGGCCAAGACCGACAACCCGGGCGACGACATGCTGTCGTACTGGGTGGCGGCCCGCGATCAGGACGGCAACCCGTACGACGCGCAGGAGATCCTGAGCCTGACCACGGTGATGCTGGTCGGCGGGTACGACACCTCGGTGGGCATGATCGCCGGGACGCTGCTCGGCCTGCTCGCCGACCGGGAGCGCTTCGCCGACGTCTTCGAGGACCCCGACCGGCTCCCCGGCGTGCTGGAGGAGTTCCTACGCCTGTACGGCACCGTGCACACCGGCGTGCGCCGGTTCGCGACCGAGGACTTCGAGCTGGCCGGGCAGGACATCGCCAAGGGGGACGCGGTCCTGCTGTCCATCGGCGCGGCGAACCGGGACCCGAACCGCTACCCGAACCCCGACGAGGTTGCCGAGGAGCGGCTCGGCAGCCGCAGCCACCTGGCGTTCGGGTTGGGGCCGCACATCTGCCCCGGCAACGAACTGGCCCGTCTGGAGATCGAGATCGCGGTCCGCGCGGTGCTGACCCGCCTGCCCCGCCTGCGCCTGGCGGTCTCCCCGTCGGAGGGGGAGACGTCCCCGCACTCGCTGCGGCACGCGGTCCCGTACCGGCGGGCGTACTTCATCCGGGTGCCGCTGGCGGTGCCCGTGGAACTGGACACCCTGCCGGAGCCGAGCGCCTCCTGACGTACGCCCCGCCGAGGGATGAGCCGACCCGCCCGTGGCGCCGGACGCGCCGGCGTCACGGGCGGGCCGTCAGCGGCGGCAGCAGGTCGTACGGCTCGTCCGGCCAGGGCGGGCACGCGGTGCACAGTCGACGGCTGCGCTCACGCGAGGCGCTGTGCCGCGCGGCGAGTGTCGTCTCGTCCATCAGCCGCAGCGCAGCCCGGGCGCCCCTCAGGAAGACCCGCCCGGCCGAGGTGAGCGAGACGACCCGGTTGTCCCGGTGCAGCAGCATGGTGTCGACGTCCTTCTCCAACCGGGCGATCTGCTGGCTCAGGGCCGGCTGGGTGATGTGCAGGAGCTTGGCGGCCCGGCCGAAGTGCAGCTCGTCGGCGAGGCACACGAACGACCGTATCCGCGTCATGCCCAGATCGGCCGTCGAGGTGGCGCACACGCATGGCGGCATCGTTCCTCGCCTCCGCTTTCGCTTCTTCGAGCGGTCGTCGGCCCGGGCCCTGGTGGGCGTGCCGTCGCCGGCTGTGGTCGGTGGTCCAACGCGGGCGGCCAGGCGCGCGCTGAGCGCCACCTTGGCTGCGAGGTGGTGGGATTGCTGGTGTCCGACAACTGGTGCGGTGACACGGGCACCTCCTCGTCCTATCGCGACGGGGTCAACGCCGGGGCAACGAGTTCCCCATGTGCCGGGAACTGCCGGCGCTCCCCGCCCGCATCCGGGAAACGCGGCTCACCTCGCCGTGGAAAACTGCGACCGGTGGGTGGCTGCGGCGGACCCGCTACCCGGCTGGGAGGTCCCGACATGACCAGTAAGTTCACCGAGCTTGCGATCGACTGCGCCGACCCCGACGGGCTCGCCCGGTTCTGGTGCGCGGTCCTCGGCTACGAGGTGCAGGACGAAGAGGACGGACTCGTCACGATCGGCTCCCCGGTGGTGCCGGAAGGCAGGAACCGCCTCGGCCCGGTGCCACCGACGTTGACGTTCGCGCGCGTGCCCGAGGGCAAGACCGTCAAGAACAGGCTCCACCTCGACGTCAACCCGACCGACACGGGGCAGGACGAGGAGGTCCGCCGCCTGCTCGACCTGGGCGCCCGGCACGCCGACGTCGGCCAGGGCGAGGAGAGCTGGGTCGTGCTCGTCGACCCGGAGGGGAACGAGTTCTGCGTCCTCGCGGACCGCTGCCCCTGATCGAGGGCCGCGCACCGCGCCGGCCTGCCTCCGGACGCCTCGAAGAACGGTCGGAAACGAATCAAGGCCCCTCGGTAGATAGTCCGTCATCGTTCGCCGGGGTCCGCTGGTGTGTGGGCAGGTTGTCACTCAGTTGGTCACGCAGACAGGACGGCTTGGCCTACGCACCCGCTTCCGGAGGGATACGTCGTAGCCACCGCCACCCGTGTCACTGACCTGGGCTCATGCCATCCGGGTACGCATCGTCCAGCGGAAGGCGATCGGGCCGTCGTCCGCGGAATCGGCGCCCGTCTAGCGTTCGAAATGCTCGTAGCCGCCGTAGTGCTCGATCTTCACCCTCTCGCCGGCAGCCACGGCTTTGAGCAGGCGACGTTCGGGCGGAAGGTCCGCCGGACAGTTCTGGCGAATGACGTCCGGAAACAGGATCCCGACGCCTTGTCATTCGACGGTAATCAATCGAGGGAACGGGCCCCACCTCTCACGGGCCCCTATCGGGAAAGCCGGTGGCGGCCGCATTCGCCGATCCACGTTGCTTACCCGGTGATTACCGGCTTGTTTCACGGCGCATCGTATGTTCGTCAGCGCGGCAACAGACGAGATAACCCCGCACCGCGGTCACCGCGAACAGGAGTCAGCATGGCAAGGTTGGGCTCCACCGTGCCGGCCGGCAAGGCCGACAGTCCGCCGTCGTTCCCGATGCGCCGCTCCGGGTGCCCCTTCAACCCGCCCCCGGAGTACGAGACGCTGCGCTCGACGGAACCGGTGTCCCGGGCCATGCTTCGCGACGGCAGCATCGTCTGGCTGGTCTCGCGGTACGCCGACGTCCAGGCCGCGCTCACCGACGCCCGGATCAGCAGCGACAGCACCATCCCGGGCATTCCCCTGGCCGGCGGTTCCATGGTGGACCCGCAAGGACGGCGTTCGTCGTTCGTCCGAATGGACCCGCCCGAGCACGACGTGTACCGCAAACTGCTGATGCCCGACTTCACGATGCGCAAGATCCGCACCCTGCGCCCGCGGATCCAGCAGATGGTGGACGATGCGCTGGACGTCATGCGGGACAGTGGCCAGCCCGCCGACCTCGTGAACCTGGTGGCGCTACGGGTGCCGTCGGTGCTCACCTGCGAACTTCTCGGCGTGCCGGAGTCCGAGCACCACTTCTTCCAGACCCGCGCGAATGTCCTGCTCGAGCGCGGCGTCACGATGAACGAACTCCGGACCGCCGTGATGGAGATGCGCACCCGCATGCTCGCCCTGTTGGACGAGAAACGCCGTAACCCGGGCGACGACATCCTCACCAAACTCGCGCACGCACCGGCCGAACTCGAGCTGGCGGATTCCGAGCTCGCCGGCGCGGCCCAGAGCGTGCTGAACGCATCGCACGAGTCGACCGCCAGCATGATCGCCCTCGGCACGCTGGTCCTGCTGGAACACCCCGGTACGCTCGCCGAACTGAAAGCCGACCCGGCCCTGTGGCCCAAGGCTGTCGAGGAGTTGCTCCGCTACCTCAGCGTCGGCGATCTGGTTCTGCCCCGGATCGCCAAGGAGGACGTCGAGATCGCGGGACAACGGATCGCGGCCGGTGAGGGTCTGTATCTCCTCACCGCCTCGGCCAACCACGACAAGGACTTCTTCGAGGACCCGGACACCTTCGACATTCATCGCTCGACGCGCGGGCACATCGCGTACGGCTACGGCATCCACCAGTGCATCGGCCAGAACATCGCCAATGCGGAGCTGGAGATCGTCTTCGAGACCCTGTTCCGGCGGTTCCCCGACCTGCGCTGCACCGTGCCGCTCGAGGAGTTGTCGTACAAACACGAGAGCGCCTTTTTCGGCGTCTACGAATTGCCGGTCACCTGGTGAACCGGTGAGACGGAGCGGCCGCTCGCGTTGCCACTGCGGTGTGTGGTCGCGCTCGGCAAGCACCGCGAACTGCAACGGCGAGACCGCGATAAGGCTGGAAAGGACTGGCTGCCGAGCAACCTCGTGTTCGCCAGCGCGGTCGGTTGCCCCCTGGACGCCGACAACGTCCGGCGCGCGTTTCGCAGGGTTGCCGCCCGCGCAGGTCTGACGGCCGCGGACTGGACACCCCGGAGCGGTAGTCACTCAGTTAGTCACCCAGGAAGCACTAGAGGGCACATCCATCGATTGGATGTGCCCTCTCACCTGGTCGGGGTGGCCGGATTCGAACCGACGACCTCTTCGTCCCGAACGAAGCGCGCTACCAAGCTGCGCCACACCCCGAGGCGTGCCGACAAATAGTAGCCCACCCCGGTCGGGGGTCCAAGTCGGTACCCCCACCGCCGTGCCGGCTCTCCCGACCACGCGGGAAGCGCCCGGCACCGGGTGCACGCTGCACCTGATGTCGTGGACGGTTCAGCTCGACAGGGCGCACGCACCTCGGGCCCGGACGGATCAGCGCCGCGTGTGCCCCGAGTCACCCCGCTCGGATGACCGCCGGTCCGCCGGGCCCGGGCAGTGGCCCGGCGGACCGCAGGCGTACGGGTCAGCGGGGGATCAGGGTGAGGACGCTCGCCTCGGGCGGACAGGCGAACCGGACCGGCGCGGTGGGGTGCGTGCCGAGCCCGGCGGAGACGTGCAGCCAGGAGTCGGAGCCGGGCCAGCGGTGCAGGCCGCGTGCCATGGAGCGGGGCAGGCCGCAGTTGGTGACCAGCGCGCCGACCCCCGGTACGCAGACCTGGCCGCCGTGGGTGTGCCCCGCGAGCAGCAGCCCGAAGCCGTCGGCGGCCATCCGGTCGAGGACGGCCGGTTCGGGGGAGTGGGTGAGTGCGATCGACAGGTCGGCGCTCGGCGACACCGCCCCGGCCACCGAGTCGTAGTCGTCCCGTTCGACGTGCGGGTCGTCCACCCCGAGCAACTCGACGACCCGGCCGCCCGCCTTGACGGTGGTGCGGGCGTTGTTCAGGTCCGCCCAGCCGGCGTCGACGAAGACGTCGCGCAACTCCTCGTGCGGCAGCTCGACGCCCTCGGCGTACTCCCGGTCGGGCAGGAAGTAGGTGAACGGGTTCTTCCAGACCGGCCCGGTGTAGTCGTTGGAGCCGAAGACGGAGGCCCCCGGGAAGTCGAGCAGCGGCTGGAGGGCGCGCAGCACGCCGGGTACGGCGCCGGGGTGCGCCATGTTGTCCCCGGTGACCACCACCAGGTCGGGGTCGAGGGCGGCCAGCGACGCCACCCAGCGCTGCTTGCGCCCCTGGTCGGGCATCATGTGCAGGTCCGACAGGTGCAGGATCCGCAGGGGCTCCGCGTCGGCCGGCAGCACCGGCACGTCGTACCGCCGCAGGGTGAACATGTTGCGCTCGACGAGTGACGCGTACGCCAGGGTCGCCGCGCCGAGGGCGGCGGTCCCGGTCGCGAGCCGGAATAGTGTGCGCTTTCGCATGGCGTTCAGGGTAGTTTCACCGACCATGAGCACGCTGAAGGACCGTCTGACCGCCGACATGCGCGCCGCCCTGAAGGCGCGCGACGAGCTGACCACCTCCACGCTGCGGATGGCGCTCGCCGCCGTCGGCACCGCCGAGGTCGCCGGCAAGGCCAAGCGCGAGCTCACCGACGACGAGGTGCTCGCGGTGCTGGCCAGGGAGGCGAAGAAGCGCCGGGAGGCCGCCAGCGCCTTCGGCGACGCCGGCCGCACCGAGCAGGCCGCGAAGGAGGTCGCCGAGGGCGAGGTGCTGGAGCGCTACCTGCCGAAGCAGCTCCCCGACGCCGAGCTGACCGAGTTGGTCGCGGGGGCGCTCGCCGCGGGCGGCTTCACCGGCAAGGCCCAGATGGGCCCGGCCATGAAGGCGGCCCAGGCGGCGGTGGCCGGCCGGGCCGAGGGCGGTCGGGTCGCCGCCGAGGTACGCCGACAGCTCGGCCTCTGACCCCGCCGCACCGGCCCGCGTACGCGAAACGGGCGGGCACCCCGCGAAGGGTGCCCGCCCGTGGCGTTCGTGCGGCCGGCTCAGCCGCCGGGGCGACCCGGCGGACGGCCCGGGTTGGTCGGCGGTCCGCCGTTGCCGGGCGGCGTGCCCGGGGTGGCGGCGCCGCCGGCGCTGATCTGGATGGTCACCACGCCGCCCTCGATGGTGCGGCCGTCGGGGCTGGTGCCGGCGGCCTTGCCGGCCGGGCAGCTCGACGGGACCTTGATGTCGGAGATGACCGCGTCGAAGCCCTCCGCCTTGATCCGGGACTTCGCCTGCTCCGGGTCCAGGCACTTCACGTCCGGGATCCGACGCTGGTCGCCCTCCCGGATCTTCTGGCCCGGGGCCTCGAAGTTGACCCGCTTCTTGCCCTTCATGGCGGCCTTCAGCGTCTCGTAGACCGGCGGGTTGATGCCGTCCTTCTGCTTGTGCTTCATCTTGACGTTGGTCTGCGGCCAGTCCGGGTCGGCCATGATGCCGGCCACCGCGTACTGCTTGGTCATCGCGACCAGGGCCGCGCTCTTCTCCGAGTCGGTGGTGCCGGACTTGCCGGCCACCGGCGCGTCGACGGCCTGCTTGACCTCGGCGGCCGTACGGCTGCCGCCGCACTTGCTGGTGGAGGAGTTGTCACCGACCGGGCAGCGGGCGGCGTCGACGGCGGCGCGGGCCACCTCGGTGCTGACCCGCTTCTCGCAGCTCGGGTTGGCGATGTCGAGCTTCTTGCCCTCCGGGTCCTTGATCTCCTGGACCGGGATCGGCTCGCAGTACTTGCCGTCCGCCGCGAGGGTGGCGTAGGCGTTGGCCAGCTCCAGCGGGGTGGTGTTCGAGACGCCCAGGGTGAACGCGCCCCAGTCGTGCGCGGCCGCCTTGTCGTTGGCCCACTTGCTCTCGTTGCTGACCCGGAACTGGATGCCGAGCCGCTTGGCCACGTCGACCACGTTCTCCGCGCCGACCTGCTGCTGCAGTGGCACGAAGTACGTGTTGATCGACTGGGCGAAGGCGCTCCACATGTTCTGCACGCCGCCGGCCCTCTTGCCGGAGTTGGTCGGGCAGTACTTGTTGGTGCCCGGGCAGGCGGCCGGGCTGCCCGCCTCGACGATGTACTCCGACTTGAAGGCCTGCGGAGCGTTGATCGTGTAGCCGAGCGGGATGCCCTTCTCCAACGCCGCCACGATGGTGAAGATCTTGAAGGTCGAACCGGCCTGGTAGCCCGTGAGGCCGTCACCGCCGGTGAGCAGCGGGTTGACGGTGTTCGGGTAGTTGCCGCGCTTGCCCCTCTTGCGCTGCTTGGGGTCGCTGTGCTCCCTGTTGGCCGGCTTCTTCGGGTCGTCGAGCTTGAAGTTGCGGTTCACGGCCAGCGCCCGCACCCGGCCGGTGCCGGGCTCGACCACCGCCACCATGGCGGCTTCCTTGCTCTTCTCCGACTTGGCCTTGCGGACGGCCTTGTCGGCGCCCCGCTGGGCCTGCGGGTCGAGCGTGGTGACGACGGTGTAGCCGCCGCTCTTCAGCCGCCGCTCCCGGTCGTACGAGGTCGAGCCGAACGTCTCCTGCTGCATCCACCAGCGGTAGAAGTAGTCGCAGAAGAAGCCCCAGCCCTTCTCGTTGGTCGAGACGCAGCCGTTGGGGGCCCGCTTGCCGGTCACCACGAGCTTGGTGGCCTTGGCCGCGTCCGCCTCCTGGCGGGTGATGGCACCGGTCTCGACCATGTTCTCGATCACGTAGTCGCGCCGGTCGCTCGCCGCCTTGTAGCCGCTCTTGGTGGTCGGGTCGTTGGTGCTCGGCGCCTTCACCATGCCGGCGAGCATGGCTGCTTCCTCGATCTTCAACTTGCTCGGCGGCTTGTTGAAGTAGACCTGGCTGGCGGCGTAGATGCCGTACGCGCCGTTGCCGAACGCGGCGATGTTGAGGTAGCGCTCCAGGATCTCGTCCTTCGAGAGCTCCTTGTCGATCTGGATCGCGTAGCGCATCTCGCGCAGCTTGCGGGCGCTGGTGTCCTCGGTGGCCGCGACCACGTCCGCCGGGTGGCTCGCCGAGTAGGCGATGGCGAGCCGGACGTACTGCATGGTCAGCGTCGAGGCGCCCTGCTGGCTGGACGCGTTGGACTGGTTGTTGACGAAGGCCCGGGCGATGCCGTTGAGGTCCACGCCGTTGTGCTTGTAGAAGTCGTGGTCCTCGGCGGCGATGATCGCCTTCTGCATGATGGGCGCGACGTCCTTGAGCTTGACGTCCTTGCGGTTCTCGTCGTACATGGTCGCCAGCGGGGTCTTGCCGTCGGCGGCGAGCAGGTGGCTGATCTGCGGCGCGCGCGCCACCGTCAGCTCCTTGGGTAGAGCGCCGAAGGTCTCGGCGCCGGCCTTCGCGGCCAGTCCGGACATCGCCACCGCGGGGAAGGCCGCCGCCGCGACCACCACGCCGGCCAACAGGCCACAGATGAGTAGCGATGCGGCGTTGGTCAGCACATTGTGGTCACGTTTCCGCATCCAGGTCACCTCGACAGGGTACGCGAGTAGGGAACGAGGGGCGCCGGGGCGTTCTTTCCCCATTTCCTGCGCGCGCCGACCTCGTTGTGCTAAACGCACGACCCCCGGTGTGTGGTTGCGTGAATCCGGCGTCGAGTCTCCCTCCTGACGGAGGAGGCTCGCAGCGTTTTCACGGACCCGGACGGGGTAACCGGCGGTCGCGAAGCCCGGGAAGCCGGGAGTGTCCGGAATGATGGATTTCGCCGACAACGTTGCGTAATCAGCCGACTACAGAGCATGATGGTGGCGGCGACAGCGCCACATGTCGTCCGTGCCGCCTTGGGGAAGGCCGGCCGGGCGCTCGGGGGGAATTGCCGGCTGGTCCGCGACGGGGTCGGTAGGTACTGCAAGGGGGGACGTGTACAGATGGGCATGATCACTGACTGGCCGTCGCTGGCGGCGTGTCAGAACGGGGACCCGGACGCGTTGTTCGTACAGGGCGCCGAACAGAACGTGGCGAAGCGGATCTGCCGGAGCTGCCCAGTTCGGTACGAGTGCCTGGCCGACGCGCTGGACAACCGGATCGAGTTCGGCGTGTGGGGCGGCATGACCGAACGCGAACGCCGCGCGCTGTTGCGCCGTCACCCCCAGGTGGCGAGCTGGCGCAAGATGTTCGAGGCCGCGATGAAGAAGAACGCCAAGGACAAGTCCGGCAAGGACAAGATCCTCGTCACCACCGCCGGCTGAGCACCGTCACGGCCGGCTGATCGCCGCGCCGATCGTCCGCAGCCCGTCGACGTCGTGCACGTCGGCGGGCTGCGCCGTCACCGAGACCGCCGGCACCGCCGGGAACGCCTCGGTGAACCGGGCCGCCACCTGGCGCTCGCGTACCGCCTGCTGGGCCAGCGCGGCGTGGGCCCGCAGCACGTCGACGGTGCCCTCGTGCCCGCCGAGGCCGGCCAGCCGCTCCGCGCCGGCCAGGCTCGCCGCCGCGTCGAGCCCGGGCACCGCCGAGCGGTGCACCCGGTTGAGCACCAGGCCGGCCAGCGGCATCTTCTCCTCGCGCAGCCGGCCCGCGAAGTAGGCGGCCTCCCGGACCGCGTCCGGCTCCGGCGCCGCGACCAGCAGGAACGCCGTCTCCCGCGCCTGGAGGATGCGGTACGTCTGCTCGGCCCGCTGCCGGAAGCCACCGAACATCGAGTCCAGCGCGGCGACGAAACCGGAGAGGTCGGTCAGCAACTGCGCCCCGAGCACCTTCTGCACGACCTTGCTGAACATCCCGAACGAGGCCGTGACCAGGCTGAACATGCTCCGCCCGCCGGTACGCGCCGGAGCCAGCAGCAGCCGCAGCATCCGCCCGTCGAGGAAGCGGGACAGGCGGGCCGGGGCGTCCAGGAAGTCCAGCGCCGAGCGGGACGGCGGGGTGTCCACCACGATCAGGTCCCACTCGCCCCGTGCGTGCAGCTGGCCCAGCTTCTCCATCGCCATGTATTCCTGCGTGCCGGCGAAGGTGGAGCTCATGGCCTGGTAGAAGGGGTTGGCGAAGATCTCTTCGGCCTTCGCCCGATCGGTGTGCTGGAGCACCACGTCGTCGAAGGTGCGCTTCATGTCGAGCATCATGGCGTGCAGCTCGCCGCCGCTGGCCTCGACGTCGATGCCCTTGACCTGGCGGGGGGTGTTGTCCAGCTCGGTCAGCCCGAGCGACTGGGCCAGCCGGCGGGCCGGGTCGATGGTGAGCACCACCGTGCGCCGACCGTGCCGCTCGGCGGCGCGCAGCGCGAGCGCGGCGGCCGTGGTCGTCTTCCCCACCCCGCCCGCCCCGCAGCACACCACGATCCGGACGCCCGGATCGGCGAGGATCTGGTCGACGTCCAGCTGCGGCGCCGCGTCTTCGGAAGGCACGAATCGAGCGTATCCGGCCGGGTCGGTCCGTGCGCCCGTGCCCGTGGCAGGTGTGAGTCAATCCGCCCGGACGAGGGTCGCGGCGAGCCGGTCCAGACCGGCGCGGTCCACCCCGTCGGGCAGCAGCGGCAGCTCGGTCATCGGCAGCCCCAGCTCCACCAGGTCGGCCCGCAGCGTCTCCTCCAGCTCGCGGCGGACGGCCTGGTCACGCGCCTCGGCGGCCAGCCCGGCGACGGTGTCCCGGTCGGTCGGCAGCCCGGCGGCGCGCAGCCCCCGCTCCAGCTCGGCGGCGGCCACCACCCGTCCCGCGGGCAGCGGCGGCCGGGCCCCGTTGACGATCACGCGCCCCACCGGGAAACCGAGCCGTGTCAGCTCGGCGATCGCGTCGACCGTCTCCTGGACCGGCATCTCCTCCAGCAGGGTGACGACGTGCACGGCGGTGATCGGGGAGCGCAGCAGGGCGGCGACCCCCTCGCTCTGGGTCTTGATCGGGCCCATCTTCGCCAGGCGGGCCGTCTCGGCGGTGACGTTGAGGAAGCGGCCGATCCGCCCCGTGGGCGGCGCGTCCAGCACCACGGCGTCGTACGCGCGCCGCTGGCCGACGGTACGCGTGGTGGCCTCCTTCACCTTGCCGGTGAGCAGGACGTCGCGCAGGCCCGGGGCGATGGTGGTGGCGAAGTCGATCGCGCCGAGCTTGCGCAGCGCCCGACCGGCCGCGCCGAGCTTGTAGAACATGTCGAGGTACTCCAGCAGGGCCTCCTCGGCGTCCACCGCCAGGGCCCGCACCTCCCCGCCGCCCGGCGCGTCGGTCAGGTGCCGCTCCTCGTAGGGCAGCGGATCGGTGCCGAAGAGCTGGGCGACGCCCTGGCGCCCCTCGACCTCGACCAGCAGCGTGCGCCGGCCGCCGGCGGCCAGCGCCAGGGCCAGCGCCGCGGCGACGCTGGTCTTGCCGGTGCCGCCCTTGCCCGTCACGACGTGGAGGCGTGCCGGCCACTGCGTGCCGGCCGGATCGGCCGGCGATTCTGCTGCTCGCACCCGTCGAGCCTATCCAGGGCGGTGGCTCAGGCGACCTCGCAGACCCACCAACCCGTCTTCTTCACCACGGTGAACCGCAGGTCCTGGTCGGCGACCTTCTCGTCGGCGGTGGTCATGGTGACCTTGGTGGTGACCGTGGCCCGGTCACCGGTCTGGTTGTCCACCCGGGGGGTGCTCCACCGGAACCGGGGGTTCTGGTGGGTCGAGACGTGCTTCTCCACCTCGGCCACCTTGGCGGCGATCTTCTTCTCGTCGCGGGACGAGGAGCAGACCAGGCCGGCCGCCCGGTCCGCGTCGCGCTCCTGGTAGACGGCCTTGAGGAACTCGTCCACCGCGACCGTCGGCTCCTTGGCCCCCTCGCCGCTCTCGGCGTCGCGCAGCGTCAGGAAGGTGGCGACGCCGCCGCCGGCGCAGAGCAGCAGGATCACGGCCAGGGCGATGCCGGCGATGAGCGCCCCGCGCCTCTTCTTCGGCGCGGCGGGCGGCTGGTAGGGCGGGTAGCCGGCCGGAGGCGGCGGGATCGACGCGTCACCGGCGGCGGTCGGGCCGGGCGGATAGGCGGTCGGGCCGGGCGGGGCGGCGGTCGGGCCGGGCGGATAGGTGGCCGGGCCGGGCGGGGCGGCGGCCGGGCCGGGCGCCCCGGCGGTGTCGGGAGCGGACGGGAAACCCGGCTGGTCGGCCGGCGGTCCGGCGGGGCCACCGCTGGGTGGTTGGGTCATCTCATCCCCCGGGGTGCGACGTCGTCGCCTGACCGGGCGACGAGCGTGATCGAGCTGGCGGCGAGCCGGCGAGCGCCCGTCCGACCGGAAGGGTAGCGGTCGGTTCCCCGCCCCGGGGGGCGGCAGGGTGCCATCAGCTTCCCGACCGGCAGTGTGTCGTATATGTGACTTTGAGTGATCGATCGTGCGCGTCCGGTTGTCGGGGCCGCCGCTGTGGACCTAGGTTCTCAGCGGCGCGGGGGACGGGTCGGGCGGAGGGCCTGACCCGCAGGTGATGACGTGACCAGGTATGACGGCCGGAGGCAAGGCATGCGCGACGTGGACAACAACCCTCGAGCCCAGTTCCCGGCGGGCGACCGGGCACGGCGGCCCGACTCCTCCGGGAACGCCGAGGGTGGCGCCGGCCTGCCCATCAACGAACGGTCGTACCGGCGGGTCGCCGAACCCGTCGAGGCGGTCCCCGCGCCAGCCCGGTCGGGCCCGGGCGCAAGGGACGACGAGGAGCCCGGGTTCGTCATCCACCTGCCGATCCGGGTCGCCGACCTGAAGGCGGCGACGGCGCTGGCCGGGACCGTCGCCACCTCGCTGAGTTTCCTGGTCGAACTCGACGCCGGCGAGACCACCGTGTCCAGCACGGACGACCAGAACAACCGGCACCGCGTCTTCTGCGACCTGCTGCTGTCGGACCGCTCCCGCTGCCCCCAGCCGTACGGGCACGGCGGCCCCTGCGGCGAGGTGCCGGCGCCCCCGGAGCAGCGTCCCGCGCCCCGCCCGTCCGTCGGACCGTAGGCTGTGCGTCGAGAAGTCGAACTCCAGCCAAGGGAGCCCTCCACCTATGCAGAAGTGGGAATACTCCACGGTCCCGCTGCTGGTCCACGCGACCAAGCAGATCCTCGACAACTGGGGTGAGGACGGGTGGGAACTCGTCTCCGTGGTTCCCGGTCCCAACCCGGAGCAGCTCGTCGCCTACCTGAAGCGGCCGAAGGCATGAGCAACGGTCCGCACGCGAAGCTCGCCGAACTCGGGCACACGCTGCCCGAGGTGGTCCCGCCGGTGGCCAGCTACGTGCCGGCCGTCCAGTCCGGGCAGCACGTCTACGTCTCCGGCCAGCTGCCGATGGCCGAGGGGAAGCTGCTCGCCACCGGCAAGGTCGGCGCCGGCGTCTCCGCCGAGCAGGCCAAGGACCTGGCCCAGCGGTGCGCGCTCAACGCGCTGGCCGCGATCGACTCGCTGGTCGGCCTGGAGAACGTCGTCAAGGTCGTCAAGCTGACCGGCTTCGTGGCGTCCGCGCCCGGCTTCACCGCCGTCCCGGGCGTGATCAACGGCGCGTCCGACCTGTTCGGCGCGGTCTTCGGTGAGGCCGGCCGACACGCGCGCAGCGCCGTCGGGGTGGCCGAGCTGCCGCTGGACGCCCCCGTCGAGGTAGAGGTCATCGTCGAGGTCTCCTGACCCGTGCCACCTGCCCCGCGATCTTGCGTACCGCGCCCGACGAAAGCCGCTAAGCGGGACGTATCTCGGGCCGGAACCGCAAGATCGCGGGCAGTGGCGGGCGGGGCCGTACGATCGCAGCCATGACCGGGCACTTCACCGCGCCGGCGGCGGCGCTCGCCGGCGAACTGCCGGACTGGGTGACGCTGCTGCGTGCCCCGAACCCGGGGCCGATGACGCTCGACGGCACCAACACCTGGGTGCTGCGCGCCCCCGGCCAGGAGCACGCCGTCGTCGTCGACCCGGGCCCCGCCGACGAGGGGCACCTGGCGGCGATCGCCGCGCTGGGGCCGATCGGCCTGGTGCTGATCACCCACGGCCACCCCGACCACACCGACGGCTCGCGCCGCCTGCACGACCTGCTCGACGGGGTCCCCGTACGCGCCGCCGACCCGACGCACACCATCGCCGGGGAGCCGCTGGCCGAGCCGGGGGAGCACCTCGGCGACCACGGCCTCGACATCCGGCTCGTGCCGACCCCCGGGCACACCGGCGACTCGGTCTGCTTCCTGGCCGGCCACGGCGACGAACGGGTGGTCCTCACCGGCGACACGATCCTGGGCCGGGGCACCACCGTGGTCGCCCACCCGGACGGGCACCTCGGCGACTACCTGGCCAGCCTGGAGCTGCTCTCGACGTACCGGGGGATCACGGCGCTGCCGGGGCACGGCCCGGCGCTGGCCGACTGCGGCGCCGCCGCGGACTTCTACCTGGCCCACCGCCGCGCCCGGCTCGACCAGGTCAGGGCGGCGCTCGCCGCCGGCGCCACCACCCCCGCGGAGGTGGTCGCGACCGTCTACGCGGATGTCGACCGCTCGCTGTGGTGGGCCGCGGAGTGGTCCGTGCGGGCCCAGTTGGAGTACCTGGGCCGGGAATTCGGCGGAGGCGCCGCGGGGTTGGAGCAAGCGTGACCTGCCCGGTGTGCGGAACCGTCGCCGTGCCCGGCGCGCGGTTCTGCCACAACTGCGGGGCCGCCCTGCCGGCCGCCGCGACGCTGCCCGCGGCCGAACGCCGCGTGGTGACGGTGCTCTTCGGCGATCTGTCCGATTTCACCTCCTGGTCGGAGGACCTCGACCCCGAACGCGTCGGCGCGGTCACCGACCGGGTGCTCGCCGCCCTGGCCGGGGCGGTGAAGACGTTCGGCGGGCACGTCGACAAGCTCACCGGCGACGGGATCATGGCAGTCTTCGGCGCGCCCGTCGCGCACGAGGACGACGCCGAGCGGGCCGTGCGCGCCGCGCTGTCGATGCAGCGGGCGGTCCGCCGGGTGCTCGACGACGAGCGGGGCGGCGGTGCGCCGCTCGGCCTGCGGGTCGGCCTGAACACCGGTGACGTCATCGCCGGCATCCAGGCCGCGATCGAATACACGGTCATCGGCGACACCGTCAACACCGCCGCCCGGCTGGCCGACGCCGCCGCCGTCGGCGCGGTCTACGCGGGGGCGCGCACCTCCGCCGCCACCCGGCACGTCGCCTCCTGGCGAGCGCTGCGCCCGCTGCGACTCAAGGGCAAGCGCGAGCCGGTCGAGGCGTACGAGCTGCTCGGTCTGCTGGACGCCCCGGGCACCCGGTCGGGCCTCGGCGACGAGGCCCCCTTCGTCGGCCGGGAGACCGAGATCGGCCGGGTCGCCGGCCGGCTGGCCGAGGTGATCGACCGTGCCGAGCCCCGGGTGCTGCTGATGACCGCCGAGGCCGGGATCGGCAAGTCCCGCTTCGCCGCCGAGGTGGAACGCCTCGCGGCCGGCTACGACGTCGGCCCGGGCCGGTACGCCGCGCACACCGGTGCCCGGGTGCTGTCGGTGCGCTGCGCCGCGTTCGGCGAGCGGCGCCGGCTCGCACCCCTGGCCGACCTGGTCCGGGCGGCCGTCGGCCTGCCCAACGACGCCGCCACCGCGCTGACCCGCCCGGCCGTCGAGGAGCGCCTGCGCCGGCTCGGGCAGCGGGTCAGCCGCTCCGGCGAGTCGACGCCGATCGCCATCGACCAGCTGCTGGCCCTGCTCGGCTACGCCGAACTGCCCGGTGGGGGCCCGGCGGACCAGGGCGAGTGGGGCACCGCCCAGCCCGCCGACGCCGAGGCGGTGCCGAACGCGGTCGCGGACCTGCTCACCGCGCTCGCCGGGGAGGCGCCCCTCGTGGTCGTCGTCGACGACCTGCACGACGCCACCGCCGAGACCATCCAGGCGCTCGGGGTCACCCTGTCCCGGCTCGCCGGACCGGTGCTGGTGCTGCTGCTCGGTCGGCCCGAGCTGGTGCGTACCGCCGGGGCGCTGACCCGCGTCGCGGACGCCGAGGTGCACGCGCTGCCGCCGCTGCGCGGCGCCGACGCGGCCCGGCTGCTCACCACCTACCTCGGCGGCGGCAGGCTGCCGCAGGCCGACGCCGACCGGCTGCTGGCCACCGCCCAGGGCAACCCGTTCTACCTGGCCGAGCTCGTCACCCTGCTGATGGAACGGGGCGCGCTGACCGCCGTCGCCGAGCGGAACTCGCCGAGCCCGGGCGGCTGGCGCCTGGTGCCCGGGTCGCTCGGCAGCCGCCTGCTCTCCCGCGACCTGGCCGCCGTGCTCGCCGCGCGCATCGACGCGCTGCCGGCGGAGGCCCGCTCCGTGCTGCGGGACGCGGCGGTCGTCGGCGACACGGTGCCGGACGGGGCGCTGGAGGCGCTGCGCGAGCAGCGGGCCGGCCGCGACGGCCGGCCGGCGGCGGTGGTTGCCGTCGAGCTGGAGCGGGCGGTGGAGGAGCTGCTGCAACGCCGCATGCTGCACCGCACCCGCACCGGGTACGCCTTCGCGACCCCGCTCATGCGGGAGGCCGCGTACGCCGGGGTGAGCAAGGCCGAGCTGGCCGAGCGGCACGCGGCGCTGGCCCGGTGGGCGGCGGCCGACCCGCCGACGGGGGCGGGCGCGCCGGGTGGCTTCGCCGAGGCCGCGCGGGACGTCTTCGTCGCCCAGCACGTGGAACGGGCCGCCGCGCTGGCCGACGCGGTCGGGCTGCGGCCGGACGCGCCGGCGCGGGCCGTCGTCGGTCTGGGCGTCGCGGCGCTCGGCGGGGCCGCGCGCCGGTCGTTGCAGGAGGGCGAGCCTGCGCTGGCCGTGGAGTACGCCGAACGCGCCGCCGAGCTGGCCCGCGACGGGGTGCCGGCGGCCGACCGGGTGGTGCACGCGCGGGCGCTGCTCCAGATCGGCCGCCCCGCCGACGCCCTCGCCTTCGCCGAGAAGATCGCCGCCAACGCCGGCGACGAGTCCGTCGTGCGGACCAGCGCGCTGCTGCTCGCCGGGCAGGCCCACCAGACCATGGGCGACCAGACGCGCGCGGTGGCCTGCTGGCAGGAGGCGTCGCAGGTCGCCACGGCCGGCGGGCTGCCGACGCTGCGCGCCTCGGCGATGCGCCGCCTCGGCATGGCGGACTTCGTCGCCGGGCGGCTGGGGCAGGCCAGCAGCCGGCTCGCCGCGTCGTACCAGGTGAGCCTCCAGGCGCAGGACCGCCGGGGACAGGCGTGGTCGTTGCAGAACCTGGCCTGGGTGACCACGACCCGGGGCGACTTCGCCGGCACCGACGCCGTGCTCGGCCGGGCCGCCCGGCTCTTCGCCGAGCTGAAGGACCCGTACGGGCGGGCCTGGCTGCGCGGCACGACCGCCTTCGCCCGGCTGCTGGCGGGCCGGCTGCGCGAGGCCTGCCGGATGGCGCAGGTCTTCCTGCCGTTCGGCGAGCGGGTCGGCGAGGCGTGGGCGGTGGGCACGTTGCGCGCGGTCGAGGCGTTCGCCACCGCCGAGCTGGGCGAGCTGGCCGAGGCGGACCGGGGCGCCCGCCGGGCGTACCGGGAGTTCGCCGCCGCCTCCGACGACTGGGGGCGCGGGTTCGCGCTGGTCGTCCGGGGGGTCGTGGCGCGCGGGCTGGGTGAGCCGGGGCACGCCGCCGACCTGCTCACCGACGCGCTGTCGTACGCGGAGCGGACCTCGCACCCGTTGCTCACGGGGATGGCCGGCACGCTGCGCGGTTTCGTGGCGCTGGATCTGGGCGACTGCGACACGGCCGAGCGGGACGCCCGCTCGGTGCTGACCGCCGTCGAGCCGCACAACCCGCAGGCGCCCGTCCAGGTGGGACCCCGGGTGCTGCTGGCCACCGCCCGACTGGCCGCCGGCGACTCCGCGACCGCCGTCGGGCTGCTCGCCCCGGTGGCCACCGCCGCCGCCACCGTGCCCTCGCTGCTCTTCTCCCGCCGCCAGACCATGGCCCGGTACGCTTCCGCGCTGCTCGCCCACGGTCAGTGCGAGCAGGCGCTGGACTGGGCGATGCGGGCCGTCACCGCCCCGGCGGAGGACGTGCGCAGCCAGGTGGTCGCCGCGAGGGTGCTCGCCGAGGCACTCGCGGCCTGCGGCCGGACGCAGGAGGCGCTCGCCAGCGCCGAGGAGGCGGTGCGCCTGGCGTACGCGACCGAGCAGCGCAGCGAGCGTCCCGCCGCCGACGCCCTGCGCGCCCGCCTCGCCACCCCCTAGTCCCGTCATGTGACAAGGTGTGGCGGTTCTGGGGATGCGTTGTGTCGGGGGTGGCCGATAGCGTGTCAGGTCCGAGGGGCGGTCGGTCGTGCGACCGCGTCGGGTCTGGGGAGGGCCGTCATGAGGTTGCCGCGTTCGGCCGCCGGGTGGACGATCGCGGTCTTCGGCGTGCTGGCCCTGCTCATGGGCGCGGTCGGGCTGCTCTGGCCGGAGGTGCTGCTGCGCCTGCTCGGCCTCGAGGTGCCCGAGACCCGTGCCGCCGGCGACCACACCGGCACCTTCCTGACGGCCTCCTCGATGGCCTCGTTCAACATGGGGGTCTACTACCTGCTCGCCACCGCCACCGAGTGGCGCTCCTTCTTCCGCTTCACGGTGCCGTTCCGGCTGGTCACATTCGCGGTGTTCAGCATCGCGGTGCTGGCCGACGTCGCGCCGGGGCGGTTCTTCGGGGTGGCCCTGTGGGAGGGGCTCGGCGCGGTGGGGACCGCCGTCGGGCTCTGGTGGGACGACCGCCGCGCGGGCCCGGGGGCGGTGGGCCGCCAAGGCGGTTCCGTCGCCGGTGCCGTCCCGGCCGCTGACGCGGTTCACTGAGCCGCCGGTCCGGTTGGGTATTTTCAGAGCTGTGACCGAGACTCCGCCCGGTGCCCTGCCGGTGCCCATCGTGCCCGGTCTGACCGATCTGCGCGTATTTGCCCGGGGAGGCTACGCGACGATCTACAAGGCGACCCAGATCTCGGTCGGGCGCGAGGTCGCGGTCAAGGTGGAGAACCGCACGCTCGACAGCGAGCACGACCAGGCCCGCTTCCTGCGCGAGGCGCGGGCCGCCGGGCGGATGTCGTCGCACCCGCACGTGGTCGACCTCTTCGACGTGGGGGTCACGGTCGACCAGCATCCCTACCTGATCATGGAGCTCTGCGACGGCTCGTACGCCGAGCGGATGCGGACCTCGCCGCTCGGGCCGGCCGAGGCGCGCGACCTCGGGGTCAAGATCGCCGACGCGATCGCCCACTCGCACGCGGCCGGGGTGCTGCACCGCGACGTCAAGCCGGCCAACATCCTCCACTCGCACTTCAACTCCGCGGTGCTGGCCGACTTCGGGCTGGCGGTCGTGGCCGAGATGCGCGACGCCTCGGTCGCCCTGGAGGTGCTCACGCCGGCCTACGCGCCACCGGAGATGTTCAACCACAGCCCGCCGTCGCCCGCCGTCGACGTCTACGCCCTCTGCGCCACCCTCTACGCGGTGATGCACGGCCGCCCGCCGCGCTGGCAGTCCGAGCGCAACCCCAGCCTCGTCACCGTGCTGGAGATGTTCCACCAGCCGATCCCCGGCCTGTCCGGGGTGCCGGACGAGATGATCGACGTGCTCCGCGCCGGGATGTCGAACGATCCCGGCGAGCGTCCCTCGGCCGTCGAGCTGCGGGACCAGCTGGCCGGTCTGCCGCTCGGTCCGGCCGGCTCCCCGGTGGGCGGCACGGGCGTGCCGGGGCCGGTCGGCACGGGGCCCGGCCCCGTCGGCCCGTACGCCGTCGACCACGTTTCCCGGCCCGCTCCGCGAGCGCCGGTGGAGGACCTGCACCCCACGGTGCCCACCGTCGGCCGGCGGCGTCGGCGGCGCTGGTTCCTCGGTGGCGCCGGGATGGTCGCGTTGGCCGCTTCCGCTGGCGCCGGTGCCTGGCTGGGGGGCGCGGTGGTCAATCCCGGCCCCGCGCCGACGGCCGACGTGGCGGCGACGAGCGTGGCGGCGACGAGCACGGTGCTGCCCGCCTGCGCCCTGACGGCCGGGTTGCCCGTCGGCGCGGGCTGTGCCGACGAACTGGAGTGCTTCGGGCCGATGGAGGTGCGCGGCGCGCGGGCCCGGGCGTCCCGGGTGCCCTGCGACGGCCAGCACACCTGGGAGAGCTACGCCGAGGGCCGGCTTCCCGAGACACTGGTCGGTGCCGGCCACGACGAGGTCAGCGCGGACGCGGCGGTGCGCCAGGTCTGCAACGAGACCACCTTCCGGCTCACCAGCGGGATCAGGTTCGCCGACGGCTGGAACCTGGAGGTGCTGCCCCCGGCCGGGGCCGACACCGACCGCAAGTACCGCTGCCTGGCCGGGCGTGGGCTGGACGCGCTCGCCTCACCCACCCTCACGGGCCGCTGAACCGCCGCGCCCCCGGTGGTGCTCCCGCATGGCGCGGACGGCCTCGCGGTGGTCCAGCGACTCCAGCGTGTCCGCGTCGATGCCGTAGAGGCCCCCGGCCGGCTGGCCCGGGCCGCCCGGCGTGACCGCCGGCTCCGTGGCGTCCTCCTGCCGGGCCGCCGCCACCGACACCGCCGCGATCATGGTGGTCAGTACGCAGAGCAGCGCCAGGGTCACCCCGACGAGATCCTGACGGCCCCACCCGATCAGCGTCACCAGCAGGGAGAACGCCAGCAGTGCCGCGGCAACCGCCTTCGCCCGCGCGTCGGGCCTCGGAATTCGCACCCGTCCAGGATGTCCGAGCGGGGCCCGCTGTCAACCGGGAGGCCGACGCCGGATGCGATGATCTCCGCCGGGGATCGTCCCCCACGTGGAGAGGAGTGCCGGTGGTCCGCACCTTCCGGATCGTCGCCGCCGTGCTGGTGTCGGGTGCGCTGGCCGCGTGCGGGTCGGACGGCGCGCCGGAGCCGGTGACCGCGCCGCCCTCCGCGAGCAGCGCCGCGCCGGGGCCGTCCCCGTCCGCCGCTCCGTCCTCGTCGACCGCCCCCGCGTCGTCGACCGCCCCCGCGTCGTCGACCGCCCCCGCGTCGTCGACCGCCGGTCGCGGCGGGTACGCCAATCCGGACGAGGCGATGGCCGGGCACCTGTCGGCCGTTCCGGGGGTCCGCTACCTCGGCCTCTGCAAGAACGCGAAGCGCGATCCGGCCGCGGTCTGCGCCCTCCGGATGAGCTTCGTCGGCAAGGACGAGGTCTACGGCCTCGGCGCCCCGCACAGCGACATCGTCGGCTTCCTGCTGCTGCGCGAGGGGCCCGACGGCTGGCGGGTCGTGGACGACTACGCGCCCGACGGCGCGAAGGCCAGCCCGCCTTCCTGGATGGCCGGGGTCAGGTGACCTGACGCGCCGGCGAAGAGCGTCGACTGTGAACTATTCGTTACATCGCTGGCCGGATTGTCGGATACGCGGCCGTTCGCCGGCCCGCAACCATGTCGCGCGGTCCCTAGAGTGACGGAGGTCGAGCCACGGCTCGACCGTCCTGTCGCCCACCGGAAGGCGTCCACATGCCACGACGAAACCGGTCCCTCGCCGCCGCGGGAATCGCCGGCGTGCTCCTCGCCGGCGCCGCGGTCGCACCCGCCGCCGCCGCACCGTCCTCCGCCGGCGGGGACCGTCCGGTCACCTCCGACCGGACCAGCCCGTTGGAGGCCCGCCGGGTCGACCGGGTGCCCACGCCCACACTGGACTGGTACGCCTGCTACGACTACGCCGAGTGCGCCACCGTCCGGCTGCCCCGCGACTACGACCGGCCGAACGGCCCGACGACCGAGGTCGCGGTGCTGCGGGTCAAGGCCCGCGACCAGCAGCGGAAAATCGGCAGCCTCTTCGTCAACCCGGGCGGCCCCGGCGGCTCCGGCACCGACGTCGCGCTCGCCGCGCCGTACTTCCTCGGTGACGAGGTGCTCGACCGCTTCGACGTCGTCGGCGTCGACCCGCGCGGCGTCGCCGCCAGCCAGCAGGTCCGGTGCTTCCCCTCCGTGAAGGAGCAGACCCGGGCGTACGCCGGACTGAACGTGGCGTTCCCGTGGACGAAGGCCGAGGAGAAGGCGTACGTCGCCTCCTCGAAGGCCGTCGGTGCGGGCTGCTCCACGACGGGCCGGCCGCTCAGCGGCGCGATGTCGACGGCCGAGGTCGCCCGCGACATGGACGTGCTGCGCCGCGCCGTGGGCGACCGGAAGCTCACCTACCTCGGCTTCAGCTACGGCAGCATCCTCGGCCAGTACTACGCCAACATGTTCCCGGACCGGGTCCGTGCCCTGGTGATCGACGGCGTGCTGAACCCGAACGAGTGGGTCGGCCAGGGCAGGGCGCGCAGCCTGTCCCAGGAGGAGCGGATGCGCAGCGCGCAGGGCGCGTACAAGGCGCTGCGGGAGATCCTGGTGCGCTGCGACAAGGCGGGCGCGCAGGCGTGTGCGCTGGCCGAGGGCGACCCCGTCGCGTCGTTCGACCTGGTCGCGAAGCGGCTGCGGGCCAAGCCCGTGGTCATCGAGGACCCCGACCTCGGCCCGATCACCGTCACGTACGCCGACTTCGTCGCCGCCAACCTCAGCATGCTCTACGGCCCGGCGGGCTACGCCGAGGTCGTGGACCTCACCGCCGCCCTGCTGGTGCTCACCGACCCGGCGTCGTCGCCGGCCGCCCGCCGCCCGGCGACGGCCGACGTGACCCGGCAGGCCGCCAAGGCCCGCGAGCAGGCCCGACGGTACGACTTCCCGTACGAGAACGGGCTGGAGACCTTCCTCGGCGTGGACTGCACCGACGCGTACCACCCGAAGAGCGCCGGCTCGTTCCCGGCGCTCGCCGACAAGGCCGACAACCGCGACCCGTACTTCGGCCGGCTCTGGACCTGGGCCACCTCGCCGTGCGCCCGCAAGACCTGGACGGTGCGGGATGAGGACGCCTACACCGGGCCGTTCAACCGGCGCACCGCCGCGCCGGTGCTGGTGGTGGGCAACTACTGGGACCCGGCGACCAACTACCGGGGCGCGGTCAGCTCGG
Source organism: Micromonospora sp. CPCC 205546 (assembly GCF_036902715.1). Taxonomy (NCBI): domain Bacteria; kingdom Bacillati; phylum Actinomycetota; class Actinomycetes; order Micromonosporales; family Micromonosporaceae; genus Micromonospora; species Micromonospora sp. CPCC 205546. The sequence continues at coordinate 58,478 of NZ_JBAKHL010000003.1, read as the reverse complement.
CCCGGCTGCTGCCGAACAGCCGCCTGCTCAGCAGCGACAGCTGGGGGCACACCGCGTACGGGACGTCGGCCTGCGTGACCGGCGCGGTCGACGCGTACCTGCTGCGCAGGGCGCTGCCGGCCAACGGCAAGGTCTGCGTGGGCGACGTCCAGCCGTTCGCGGAACTGCCCGCCGAGCCGGAGGCGACCCGGCGGGCGGAGGCGTCGAAGGGCGCGCTGGCCGCCGAGGGCGCCCCTGCGCGGGGTGAGCCGAAGCGGCTCCCGCCGGTGGTCGCGCCACTGCCGGCGGTCGGCGCGCTGACCGTCCGCTGAGGACCCGGGGTGTGGCGGGCGATCGGGCGCCCGCCGCACCCCGGCCCGCTCAGTAGGACTTGTCCTGGCCGAGGACGTGCTGGGCGACGAAGTTGAGGATCATCTCGCGGCTGACCGGGGCGATCCGGCCGGCGCGCACCGCGCCGAGCAGCGTGGCGACGCCGTACTCGGTGGTCATGCCGGCCCCGCCGAGCACCTGGACGGCGGTGTCGACGGCCAGCGCGGCGGCCTCCCCGGCGGCGTACTTGGCCATGTTGCCGGAGACGCCGGCCTCCAGGTCGCGGCCCGCGTCGTAGAGGGTGGCCGCCTTGTGGATCATGAGGCGGGCCAGTTCGACCTGCACGGCCGCGTGCGCGAGCGGGTGGGCCACGCCCTGGTGCGAGCCGATGCTCCGGCCGCCCCAGACCTTGCGGGTCGCCGTGTACTCGCTGGCCCGCTCGATGGCGTACCGGCCGGTGCCGGCGCCCATCGCGGCGACCGTGATCCGCTCCGGGTTGAGCCCGGCGAAGAGCGCCGGCAGGCCGGCGTCCAGCGACTCGCCGACCAGCGCGTCGGCAGGCAGTCGCACGTCGTCGAGGTAGAGCAGGAACTGGTTCTCCGGGGAGACGATCTCCATGTCCAGCTTGGAGCGGGTCAGCCCGGGCGCGTCGGTCGGCACCACGAACAGCGCCGGCTTGAGCTTCCCGGAGACCGCGTCCTCGGTCCTCGCCACCACCAGCACGTACGACGCCTCGTCGACGCCCGAGATGTAGCACTTGCGGCCGGAGACCAGCCAGTCGTCGCCGTCGCGGCGGGCCACCGTGCCGAGCCGGTGGAAGTTGGAGCCGGCCTCCGGCTCCGTGATCGCGAAGACCACCTTCAGCGAGCCGTCGGCGAAGCCCGGCAGGAAGCGCTTGCGCTGCTCCTCGGTGCCGTGCCGGGCGATCACCGTGGCCGCGATGGCCGGCGAGACCACCAGCAGCAGCAGCGGGCAGCCGGCCGCCGCCAGTTCCTCGCAGACGATGGCCAGCTCGGTGATCCCGCCCCCGCCGCCGCCGTGCTCGGCCGGGATGTTGACCCCGAGGTAGCCCAGCCGGCCGGCCTCGTCCCACAGCTCGGTGGTGTGCTCACCGGATCTCGCCTTGGCGACGAAGTAGTCGTGGCCGTACCGGCGGCCGAGGGCGCGCACGGCGTCGCGGAGCTGGTCCTGCTCGGGGGTGAGGTCGAAGTTCATCGGGGGGCCTCCAGGATCACTCGGGGTTGACCACGGCCAGCACGGCGCCCGTGTCGACCTGCCCGCCGGCCGCGACCGGAAGCTCGGCGACCACGCCGTCGGCCGGGGCGAGCACGGGATGTTCCAGCTTCATCGCTTCCAGGGTCAGCAGCAGGTCGCCGGCGGCCACCCGCTGCCCGACCTCGACGTGCACCCGGGTCACCGCGCCGGGCAGCGGCGCGACCAGCGACCCGGCCGCCAGCTCCGCGGTGGGCTCGGGGAAGCGCGGCAGTTCCGTCAGGCTCGCCGCCCCGTCCGGGCCGTCCACGAAGACGTCCGAGGACACCCGGTGTACGCGGTACGCCCGCCGCACCCCGTCCACGTCGAGCAGCACCCGGTCGGGGTACGCCCCGACGAGGGTCACGGCCGGCGGCGGTGCGTCTGCCGGAGCCGCCTCGTCCGGGCTCGGCCCGGCCGCCGGGGCCGCTGTGTCCGGGCGCGACCCGTCGGCGGGGGCTGCGGAGCCGGCGCCCGGAGAGACCGACCACTCGACGAGGCCGCCCGAGCGGTCCAACCGGTAGCGGACCTCGATCTCGCCGCCCGGCCCGGCGAAGCGGGTGACCTGCGGGAACGCCGGCACGTTGCGCCAGCCCGAGGGGAGCCCGGCGAGCACCGGCGCGTCGGCCCGACGGGCGGCGGCGGTGGCCAGCGCGGCGGCCAGGGCCACCAGGGGGAGCTGATCGTCCGGCAGCAGCGGGGCGAAGACCTCCGGGTGGCGGTCCAGGAAGCCGGTGTCGATCTCCACAGCGCCGAACTCGCGGCTGCGCAGGACGCGGACCAGCAGGTCCCGGTTGGTGGCCACCCCGTGCAGCTCGGTGCGGGCCAGCGCGCCGGCCAGGGCGCGGGCCGCCTCGGTGCGGGTGGGCGCCCAGGCGATCACCTTGGCGAGCATCGAGTCGTAGTGGACGCCCACCACCGAGCCGTCGGCCACGCCGGAGTCGAGTCGCAGGCCCGGCCCGGCCAGCGGCCCGAACTCGGCGGTCACGCCGGGCAGGGCGAACCGGTGCAGGATGCCCGTCGCCGGCCGGTACCCCTGCGCGGGGTCCTCGGCGCAGAGGCGTACCTCGATCGCGTGGCCCTGTGCCGGCGGGGTCGCCGCCACCGGCAGCGCCCCGCCCTCGGCGACGATCAGTTGCAGCCGGACCAGGTCCAGGCCCGTGGTCAGCTCGGTGACCGGGTGCTCGACCTGGAGGCGGGTGTTCATCTCCAGGAAGTAGATCTCCCCGTCGGGCGCGAGCAGGAACTCGACCGTGCCGGCGCCGACGTAGTCGACCGCCCGGCCGGCGGCCACCGCCGCGGCGTGCAGCCGCTCCCGCACCTCGACGGGGAGGACTCCGGGCGCCTCCTCGACGACCTTCTGGTGGCGGCGCTGGATGGAGCAGTCCCGCACGCCGAGGGCGACCACCGTCCCGTGGGTGTCGCCGAAGACCTGCACCTCGACGTGCCGGCCCCGCTCGACGTACCGCTCGACGAAGACCGTGCCGTCGCCGAACGCGCCGGCCGCCTCGCGGCGCGCGGAGGCGACGGCCTCGGTCAGCGCGGCGGCGTCCCGGACGACGCGCATGCCCCGCCCGCCGCCCCCGGCGGACGCCTTCACCAGCACCGGGAAGTCGGTGATCTCGTCGGCGTCGGTCCAGGTGGGCAGCATCGGCACGCCCGCCTCGGCGAGCAGGGCCTTCGCCGCCATCTTGTCGCCCATCGCGGCGATCGCCTTGGCCGGCGGGCCCACCCAGGTCAGTCCGGCGTCGGTCACCGCGGCGGCGAACTCGGCGTTCTCGGCGAGGAAGCCGTAGCCGGGGTGCACGGCGTCCGCGCCGGTCCTGCGGGCCGCGTCGAGGATCAGGTCGATCCGCAGGTACGTCTCGGCGGGCGTGTTCCCGGGCAGGCGTACGGCGTGGTCGGCCTCGGCGACGAACGGCGCGTCGGCGTCGGCGTCGGAGTGCACGGCCACGGTCTCGACGCCCAGCGCCCGGCAGGTGGCGAAGACCCGGCGGGCGATCTCGCCCCGGTTCGCCACGAGCAGTTTCCGGATCACTGGTGCCGCCTCTCGATCGCATTCATCGGGCTCATTGCCGCCTCACATACTGAGCCTGCTCTTCGTTCGCGACTGCGGGACTCCGCTTCGCTGCGTTCCTCGCGCTCACATACTGAGCCTGCTTTTCGTTCGCGACTGCGGGACTCCGCTTCGCTGCGTTCCTCGCGCTCACATACTGAGCCTGCTCTTCGTTCGCGACTGCGGGACTCCGCTTCGCTGCGTTCCTCGCGCTCACATACTGAGCCTGCTTTTCGTTCGCGACTGCGGGACTCCGCTTCGCTGCGTTCCTCGCGCTCACATTCGGAAGACGCCGAAGCCGTCGGCGCCCCTGACCGGTGCGTTGTGGATCGCCGACAGGCAGAGCCCGAGGACGGTACGGGTGTCGCGAGGGTCGATCACCCCGTCGTCGTAGAGCCGTCCGGAGAGGAAGAGCGCGCCGGACTGCGACTCGATCTGCTGCTCGACCATCATCCGCATCGCGGCGTCGGAGTCCTCGTCGTAGTCCCGTCCCCGGGCGGCGGCGGCCTGCCGGGCCACGATGGACAGCACGCCCGCGAGCTGCGCCGGCCCCATCACCGCCGACTTGGCGTTCGGCCAGGTGAACAGGAACCTCGGCTCGTACGCCCGCCCGCACATGCCGTAGTTGCCGGCGCCGTAGGAGGCGCCGAGGTTGACCGTCAGGTGCGGCACGGTCGAGTTCGACACCGCGTTGATCATGAGGGCGCCGTGCTTGATGATGCCGCGCTGCTCGTACTCGGTGCCGACCATGTAGCCGGTGGTGTTCTGGAGGAAGACCAGCGGGGTGTCGGCGGCGTTGGCGAGCTGGATGAACTGGGTCGCCTTCTGCGCCTCCTCGCTGAACAGCACGCCCCGCGCGTTGGCCAGCACCCCGACGGGATAGCCGTGCAGCTCGCCCCAGCCGGTGACCAGGGCGGTGCCGTAGGCCGGCTTGAACTCGTCGAACTCGCTGCCGTCGAGCACCCGGGCCAGCACCTCGCGCGGGTCGAACGGCACCTTCAGGTCGGCGCTGGCGATACCGAGCAGCTCGTCGGGGTCGTACTTCGGCGGGGCCGGGGGCGGGTTGCGCGGCGGCGGGCCCTGCTTGCGCCAGTTCAGCCGCCGTACGCACTGCCGCGCCAGCCGGATGCCGTCGCGCTCGTCGGCGGCGAGGAAGTCCGCGAGCCCGGACGTCGTGGCGTGCATGGCCGCCCCGCCGAGGGACTCGTCGTCGGTGACCTCGCCGGTGGCCATCTTCACCAGCGGCGGCCCGGCCAGGTAGACCTGCGACCGGTCCCGGATCATGATCACCTGGTCGGACATGCCCGGCACGTACGCGCCCCCGGCGGTCGCGTTGCCGAAGACCACGCTGACCGTGGGGATCTTCGCGGCCGAGAGCCGGGTCAGGTCGCGGAACACCCGCCCGCCCGGGATGAAGATCTCCGCCTGGGTGGGCAGGTCCGCGCCGGCCGACTCGACCAGGTTCACCATCGGCAGCCGGTTGGTCAGGGCGATCTCGCCCGCCCGGCGGGTCTTGGCGAGCGACCACGGGTTCACCGCGCCGCCGCGTACCGTCGGGTCGTTCGCGACGACGAGGCACTCGACGCCCTCGACGACGCCGATGCCGGTCACCACGCTGGCACCGACGGGGAAGTCGGTGCCGTACGCCGCCACCGGCGACAGTTCCAGGAACGGGCTGTCCGCATCGAGCAGCAGCTCGATCCGCTCCCGGGGGAGCAGCTTGCCGCGCCGATGGTGGCGGGCCACGTACTTCTCGCCGCCGCCGGCGCGGGCCTGGTCGAGCGCCGTCTCCAGCTCGGCGAGGCGTTCCAGCAGGGCCTCCCGGTTGGCGCGGTGCCCCGGCGAGGACGGGTCGATCGCGCTGCGCAGTGTCGTCACAGGCCCTCCTTCGTTCGTGACTGCGGGGCTCGCAGACCCGGCTCACTCCTCGCACTCACAGGCCCTCCTTCGTTCGTGACTGCGGGGCTCGCAAACCCGGCTCACTCCTCGCACTCACAGGCCCATGCCCTTCGCGATGATCTCGTTCATGATCTCGGTGGTGCCGCCGCCGATGCCGAGGATCCGGGCGTCGCGGTAGTGCCGCTCGACCTCGGCGTCGCGCAGGTAGCCGTAGCCGCCGTGCAGCTGGAGCGCCTGGTCGACCACCTCGGCGCAGGCGGCCACCGCGACGTTCTTGGCCATCGCCACCTCCGTCACCACCGGCTCGCCCGCCGCCACCCGTGTCGCGACCTCGTGCACGTAGGCCCGGGCCGTTTCGGTGCGGGTGTGCATCTCGGCGAGCCGGTGCCGGATCAGCTGCCGGCTCGCCAGTGGACGGCCGAACGTGGAGCGGTCCCGGCACCAGCGCACCGCCAGCTCCACGCAGCGCTGCGCGGTCGCGTACGCCTGGGTGGCCAGCGAGAGCCGTTCCGCGGCGAAGTTCTGCATGATCGCCAGGAAGGCCGTGTCCTCCTCGCCGATCCGGTTCGTCGCCGGCACCCGTACGTCGGCGAACGACAGCTCGGCGGTGTCCGAGCAGTGCCAGCCGAGCTTCTCCAACCGACGCCCGACGGTGAAGCCGGGTGTGTCCCTGTCGATCACCAGCAGGGTCAGGGCGCCGCTGCCCGGCGGCAGGGTGCGCACGGCGGTGGTCACGAAGTCGGCCCGTACGCCGCTGGTGATGTAGGTCTTCGACCCGTTGACCACGTAGTGGTCGCCGTCCCGCTGGGCGTGGGTGCGGATGCTCGCCACGTCGGAGCCGCCGTCGGGCTCGGTGATCGCCAGCGCGCCGATCGTGGTGCCGGCCAGCGTCGGCCGGACGTACCGGTCGATCAGCTCGGCGTCACCGGAGGCGACGATGTGCGGCAGGGCGATGCCGTGGGTGAAGAGCGCGGCGATCAGGCCGGACGAGCCACCGGAGCGGATGATCTCCTCGGTGACGATGATCGAGTCGAGCAGGTTCCCGCCGCTGCCGCCCACGGCCTCCGGGAAGCCGACGCCGAGCAGGCCGAGCTTGGCGGCGGTGGCGTGCAGCTCCCGGGGGATCTCGCCGGCCCGCTCCCAGTCACTCAGGTGCGGCAGCACCTCCCGGGTGACGAAGGCCCGGGCCAGCTCCCGCAGTTGCCGGCGCTCCGGCGTGTCCACGATGGTCACCGGCCCTCCCCGGGCGTCGCGCCGCCGGCCGGGGAACCCGGGCCGGGCGAGAGTTCCGCCGGCAGGTCGACGAGGCGGGAACGGAGCAGCTCGCCGAGCGCCTTGGCCTGCGGATCGAACCGGGTGGAGGCGGCAACCCCCTGCCCGAGCAGGCCCCGCACGACGAAGTTGACCGCCCGCAGGTTCGGCAGCTCGTACCGCTCGACGGTCAGCGGCGCGGTCTCCGGCAGCAGCTCGCGCAGCCGCGCGGTGGTCAGCCAGCCGCGCAGCCACGCCCAGGTCGTGTCGGTGCGGGCCCAGACACCCAGGTTGGCGTCGCCGCCCTTGTCGCCGGAGCGGGCCCCCACCAGCTCGCCGAGCGGCGCGCGCCGCGTGGGCCGGTCGGCCGGCGGTGGGTCCGCCTCCGGCGGGTCGGCGGGCGCCCGCTCGTCCGCCGGGGTGGCGGTGCGGGCCGGTGGCGGGATCGGCACCCGCTCGCCGGAGGGGAGCACCGCGACGTGCGGCACCGCGTCCTGCGGCACGGCGTCGGCGGTGAACACCCCGTAGGGCGTCGCGTCGCCGGGCAGCGTGGTCAGCGTGCAGCCAGGATAGGAGGCCAGGGCCAGCTCCACCGCGGCGGCCGAGAAGGCCCGCCCGGCCCGCGCCTTGTCGCCGTCGCGCAGGTGTACGTGCAGCAGCGCGCTCGCCGCCTCGGTGTCGGCCGCGTCCGCGTGGTCGGTGCGGGCCAGCGTGAACTCCAGCCCCTCCGCGCCGACCGCCGCCTCGACCTGGTTGCGGACCAGGGCCGCCTTCGCCGGGATGTCGAGCCCGCAGAGGACGAAGGTCATCGAGTTGCGGAAGCCGCCGAGGTTGTTGACGCCCACCTTGAGGGTGCCCGGCGGGGGTGTGCCGCGCACGCCGCTCACCCGTACCCGGTCCGGCCCGTCGGCGGCCAGCTCGACCGTGTCCAACCGGGTCACCACGTCCGGTCCGAGGTAGGCCGGGCCGCCGACCTCGTAGAGCAGCTGGGCGGTGACCGTCTCCACGGTGACGGCGCCGCCGGTGCCGGGGTGCTTGGTGACCACGCAGGAGCCGTCGGGGTGCACTTCGGCGACCGGGAAGCCGGGGCGCCGCCCGCCGTCGGGCAGCTCCGTGAAGAAGCTGAAGTTGCCCCCGGTCACCTGTGCCCCGCACTCGAGCAGGTGGCCGGCGACGGTGGCCCCGGCCAGCGCGTCCAGGTCGTCGCGGCCCCAGCCGAAGCGGGCGATCGCCGGCCCGACCACGAGGGACGCGTCGGTCACCCGACCGGTGACCACCACGTCCGCCCCGGCGTCCAGGCAGGCGGCGATGCCGTACGCGCCCAGGTAGGCGTTCGCCGTCAGCGCGTCCGGGCGGGCGAGGGCGTCGCCCTCGACGTGTCCGACCCGGACGGTCAGGCCGAGCCGGTCGGCGAGGGACCCGATGGCGGCGGCCAGGCCGGCCGGGTTCAGCCCGCCGGCGTTGGTCACGATCCGTACGCCCCGGTCCAGCGCGGTGCCGAGGCAGCCCTCGAGTTGGCGCAGGAAGGTCTTCGCGTAGCCGAGGGAGGGGTCGCGCAGCCGGTCCCGGCCGAGGATCAGCATGGTCAGCTCGGCCAGGTAGTCGCCGGTCAGCACGTCCAGTTCGCCGCCGTCGAGCATCTCCCGCCACGCCGTCGACCGGTCGCCGTAGAAGCCGGAGGCGTTGCCCACCCGCAGTACGTCGCTCACGCCGCCACCTCGCCCGCCGCGTCGCTTCCGGTGGCCGTCGGTGGGCGGCCGGGGCCGGGTGGGCCGGCGAAGGCCTGCGCCACGTCCAGCCACGCGTCGGCGACCGGGCCGGTCGCCGCCAGCGCCAGGTCCGCGCGGTGCCTGCGCTGGGTGACGAGCAGGCAGAAGTCGAGGGCCGGGCCGGTGACCCGGTCGGCGGCGTCGGCGGGGCCGTACGTCCAGGCGTCGCCCTGCGGCGCCGTCAGCTCGACGCGCACCGGCGCGGTCGGCACCGGTCGGCCGTGGGCGGCGAAGCTGTGGCCGAGGGTACGGAAGCCGAGGTGCGCGACGTGCCGCAGCCGGGCGGTGCCGGGGCGGGCCGCGTCGAGCGCGTCGGCCACGTCCGTGCCGTGCGCCCAGGTCTCCATGATCCGGGCGGTGGCCATGGAGGCGGCCGACATCCGGGTGCCGAACCAGGGCAGCTTCCCGCCCGCCGGCACGCGGGCCAGCGCGTCGGCGAGCGCCGCCCGGCCGGCGCGCCAGCGGGGGAGCAGTTCGTCCGGTGGGGCGAGGAACTCCTGCGCGCCGGAGTCGACGAGTCGGGAGGGTTCGGGGGCGGCGAGCACGGTGGCGAGGAACGCCTCCGCGTCGGTGGCGGCGAGCAGCGCCACGTGGTCGGTCCAGGCGAGGTGGGCGATCTGGTGCCCGACGCTCCAGCCCGGCGATGGCGTGACGCGCTCCCAGTCGGCCGGTGGCCGGCCGGTCACCAGGCCGTCGAGCTGCGCCGACTCGTCGGCCAGGTCCGCGAGCAGGTCCTTGAGGTCGACCATGGTGCCTCCGTGGGCTGGGCGGGCCGGTCAGGGTGGGCGGTCAGGGGGTGAGCAGGGTGGCGAGCTGGCGCTTCCAGGTGTGCAGCAGGGCGGTGCGGCGGGACGAGTCGTCGTTGAGCAGGTTGGCGACGCCGAGCCCGCGGAGCAGGTCGAGGGTCGCCTGCACCGCCTCGCGTACGCCCGGGCGGCGTTCGTCCACGTCGAGCAGCGCGACGGTGAGCTGGTGCATCTCGCGGCCGACCCGGGCCTCCAGCGGCACCAGGGCCTCACGCAGCTCCCGGTCGGTGCGGGCGGCGACCCAGAGTTCGAGGGCGGCGACGAAGAGCGGGCCGGTGAAGGCCACGCCGAGCAGGTCGATCACCCGGTCGAGCCGCTGCGGGCCGGGCGGCAGCGCCTCGGCCTCGGTGCGCAGCTCCTCAGCCCGCCGCTGCGCGAGATGGGCGACGGCGGCCGTGACCAGCGCGGCCTTGGTGGGGTAGTGGTGCAGTTGGGCGCCGCGCGAGACGCCGGCCCGGGCTGCGACGACGGTGGTGGTGGTGCCGGACCAGCCGTGTTCGACCAGGCACTCGACGGTCGCCTCCAGCAGCCGGGCCCGGGTGGCGCGGCTGCGTTCCTGCTGAGGGACACGGGTCGATGCGGGCACGGGGACAGCCTGCCGCCCTCGAAACAAACAGTCAAGCCTGACTTTTTCCGAGTAGACGAGCCGGTCGGCGTGCTACGCGCTCGCCACCGACGGGTGACTCGCCCCCATGCCCCGCCGGTCTCGGTGCTCGCGAGGCCGCCATCCCCGCCAGCGGACTGAATGCCCTGACCGTCCCTGTGGAACTGATGTCGTAGACGACTCACCCTTGACCGCGCCTCTCGGAGTGACCGCCGACACGCGGGTGCCGGGCGGGCTGATGTCGTAGGCGATTCAGCTCGACAGGGCGGGAGCAGCGTTCTTCCTCCGGTCGCCGTCCGCGCCCCTCGTTCCGCCGCCCTCAGCGGCCGTCGCGCGGGGCGAACACCGCGAGGGCCGTGGCGTCGCTGTGTCGGGAGCGCAGGTACTCGTCCGCCCACCCCGCGGCGTCGGGGAAGCCCGACTCGGCGGCCACCCGGGCGCAGGCGGCGTCCACGTCGAAGGCGGTGCGCCGCAGATGCACCCCGGGCCCGAGCAGCGCCCAGTAGGCGCCGGGACCGCCGTAGGGCATCCCGACGCTGCCCGGGTTGACGATCAGGCGCCGGTCGGCCAGCCGGGTGAACGGCATGTGGGTGTGGCCGCAGACCACCGTCCCCACCTCGGCCGGGACGTCGGCGAGCACCTCCGCCCAGCGTTCCATCCGGGAGTCGACGAGCACGACCTCCTCGTCGTCGCGGGGGGTGGCGTGGCAGAACAGCACCGGACCGAGGCCGTCGACCTCCAGGGTGACCGTCAGCGGCAACGCCGCCAACCGGGCCACCTGGTCGTCGCGGAGCTGCTCCGCCGCCCAGTTGGAGACGTCGAACGGGGAGGGGCGGCCGACCCGCGCCTGCACCAGCTCGCGGTCCGCGTTGCCGCGTACCCAGCAGGCCCGGTCGCCGAGGTCGGCGAGCACGTCCAGCACCTCGACCGGCTGCGGGCCGGCCGCGATGTCGCCGGTGAGCACGATCAGGTCGGCGGCGGCGACGTCCGGCTCGGCCAGCACGGCCTCCAGCGCCGGCAGCGCGCCGTGGATGTCGGAGAGAACGGCGACCCGGTCCAGCATCGCTTCACCGTGCCCGCCGGGCGGGCACGGTGACCAGCGATTCTGCCCCGGGCAGATCCGGGTCGTACGCGTCAGACGCGGGCGCGGCGGGCCAGGCGCTCCGGGTCGAGGATGATGATGCTCTTGCCGTCCAGGCGCAGCCATCCGCGCGAGGCGAAGTCGGCCAGCGCCTTGTTGACGGTCTCCCGGGAGGCGCCGACGAGCTGGGCGATCTCCTCCTGGGTGAGGTCGTGGGTCACCCGCAGCACCCCGCCGTCGCGGGTGCCGAAGCGGCCGGCCATCTGGAGCAGGTTCTTGGCGACGCGGCCGGGCACGTCGGTGAAGATCAGATCGGCCAGGGAGTCGTTCGTGCGCCGGAGCCGGCGGGCGAGCACCCGGAGCAGCTGCTCGGCGATCTCCGGGCGGTTGTTCAGCCACGGGCGCAGGGCCTGCTTGCGCAGCCGTACGAGCCGGGTGTCGGTGACCGCGGTGGCGGTCGCCGTGCGGGGGCCGGGGTCGAAGAGCGACAGCTCACCCACCATGTCCGACGGGCCCATGACCGCGATCAGGTTCTGCCGGCCGTCGGCGGCCCGCCGGCCCACCTTGATCTTGCCGGACAGCAGGATGTAGAGACTGTCGCCGGGCTCACCCTCGTTGAAGACGACCTCGCCCTTGCGGACCTCGAGCGTCTCCATCTCCTTGGCGAGCGCCTCGGCAGCCTCCGGGTCGACGCCCTGGAAGATCCCGCTGCGGGCCAGTACCTCGTCCATCGCGCACCTCCGCCTGCGCGTGCCGTCCGTCGGCCGGGTCCGCCGTCCGCTGATCCCTCGCGCGTCGCCAGTCTAGGCGCACGTGAGCAGCAATCAGAGGTGCACCCCTGGAATCTTGATCGTTGGGCGTAACCTGCCAGCCCTGATCAGGCAGTAGGATCACGCGTCCGCCCGGCCGCCGGCACGGCCCCCGACACCCGGGCCGTAGGGTCACCACGTGCTCAGTGAACCCGTGCTGACCGGCCGCCCGGAGGACGGTCGGGACGTCCCGCTGCTGGTCTGGCGCGCCGACCGACCGCTGCGCGCGGTCAGTTCCGCGCCGCTGGGCGGCGGGATCGGCGTCCGGCACTGGGTCGTGAACGCGACCGTGCCCATGTCGTACGACCGGGACGACCCCGCCGACCACCTGGCCGAACTGGCCGACCGGCTCGGCCTCGACGGGCCCGGGATCGGCCTGCTGACCGGCGTGGACGTCGCCGAGGTGGTCGCCCGGACGGACACCGGCGTGCGGGTCTGGGCGACGGTCGGCCTGGGCACCCCCGTCCGGGCGGCGGAGCCCGCCCCGGCGACGCTCGTCCAGCGGGTCGGCACCGTCAACATCGTGGTGTACGTGCCGGCCCGGCTCGGCGACGCCGCACTGGTCAACGTGGTGGCCACGGCCACGGAGGCCAAGGCGCAGGCGATCGCGGAGCTGGGCGTGCCGGGCACCGGCACCCCGACGGACGCCGTCACCGTGCTCTGCCCGGTCGACGGCCCCGAGTCGGCGTACGGCGGCCCGCGCTCGACCTGGGGCGCCCCGCTGGCCCGGGCCGTGCACGCCGCCGTGACGGCCGGCGGGGCGGGCACCGTGGTCCCGTGGTCGGACCAACCGGTGGGCTGACACTCCGTCCGATCGGCCCTCGTTCCGGCGTTGCACAGCCGATAAGGTCGCGGTCGATGTACGCTGCCGCCTCCTCTCCCCGCCGCCGCGCCGCACTCGCCCTCGGCGCGCTGCTCGCCGTCCTGCTCGCCGCCGGCTGCGGGGGGCCCGGTTCCGGGTCCGACGCGGTCTGGCAGCCCGGCGCGGGTGGCGGCGGCACCGGCGCCCCCGTCCGCTCCGGCAAGCCCACCCCGTCCGCGCAGCCCGCCGAGCAGGCGATCTCGCTCTCGGCGACCGGCGACATCATCATGGGCAACGCGCCCAACCGGCTGCCCCCGGCCGGCGGGAAGGGCTTCTTCGACTCGGTCGAGAAGGCGCTCGCCGCCGACCTGGTGATGGGCAACCTGGAGGAGCCGCTCACCGTCGACACCGGCACCGGCAAGTGCGGGCCCAACTCGACCCGCTGCTTCCAGTTCCGGGCCCCGCCCGAGTACGCCGCACACCTGCGCGACGCGGGCTTCGACCTGCTCAACCAGGCCAACAACCACGGCTACGACTTCGGCCCGAAGGGCTACGAGAACACCCAGAAGGCGCTGGAGAAGTACGACCTCGCGCACACCGGGGCGCCCGACCAGATCACCGTGGTCGACGTCAAGGGGGTCAAGGTCGCCGTCGCCGGCTTCTCGTCGTACGTGTGGTCCAACAGCCTGACCGACATCGCCGCGGCGAAGAAGGTGATCACCAAGGCGGCCGGCATGGCCGACGTGGTCGTCGTGCAGGTGCACATGGGCGGCGAGGGCTCCGAGAAGACGCGGGTCAAGCCGGGCACCGAGATGTTCCTCGGCGAGAACCGGGGCGACCCGGTCAAGTTCTCCAAGGCGATGATCGACGCCGGGGCGGACCTGATCGTGGGGCACGGCCCGCACGTGCTGCGTGGCATGGAGTTCTACAAGGGCCGGCTCATCGCCTACAGCCTGGGCAACTTCGCCGGCGGGGGCAACTCGCTCAGCAACGCGGGCCGGCTCGGCTGGGGCGGGGTGCTCAAGGTGTCGCTGAAGCCGGACGGCAGCTGGGCCGGCGGGTCGTTCGTCTCGACGTACATGAACTCCATCGGCAAGCCGACCATGGACCGCGACGACCGCGGGCTGGGGCTCGTGAAGCAGTTGACCAGGAGCGACTTCCCGGAGACCGGCGCCCGGTTCGACGACTCCGGCGCCATCAGCGCGCCGCAGGGCGGCTGACCGGGACACCGCGGAGCGGCCGACCGGGACGGCACGGCGCGTGGACCCGGCCGGCCGTCTCCCGGGCGACGTAGGCTGGCCGTCGTGACCACGAGTTCCTCCGGCTTCACCGAGACCGACCTCGGGCGCACCCGCCGCGCCCGGCGCATCGGCCGGGCACTGACCGAGACCCACCCCGACGCGCACTGTGAACTGGACCACTCCAATCCGCTGGAGCTGGCCGTCGCGACGATCCTCTCCGCGCAGTGCACGGACAAGAAGGTCAACGAGGTCACCCCGAAGCTCTTCGCCCACTACCCGACCGCCGCCGACTACGCGGGGGCGGACCGGGCGGAGCTGGAGGAGCTGATCCGGCCCACCGGCTTCTACCGCAACAAGACCGACTCGCTGATCAAGCTCGGCCAGGCCCTCGTGGAGCGGTACGACGCCCGGGTCCCCGGCAAGCTCGCCGACCTGGTGACGCTGCCCGGCATCGGCCGCAAGACCGCCAACGTCATCCTCGGCAACGCCTTCGACGTCCCCGGGATCACCGTCGACACCCACTTCCAGCGGCTGGTGCAGCGCTGGCGGCTCACCGCCGAGACCGACCCCGTCAAGATCGAGCACGCCATCGGGGCGCTCTTCCCCCGGCGCGACTGGACCATGCTGTCGCACCGGATCATCTTCCACGGCCGGCGGGTCTGCCACGCCCGCAAGCCCGCCTGCGGTGCTTGCACGCTGGCGAAGCTCTGCCCGTCGTACGGCACCGGCCCGACCGAGCCGGCGGCGGCCGCGAAGCTGCTCAAGGGTCCCCGGGCACGGGACCTGGCGGTGGCGGCCGGGGTCGACCCGGAGCTGGTGCCGGTCCAGGCCGTCGTGGCGGAGGCGCCGTGAGCGCGCGGAGTGCACGGGCGCCGCGGGCCCCGCGACCGACGAACCGCCGGCTCGCCGCACTGCTCGTACCCGTGCTGCTGGCCGTCGCCGGGTGCACCGCCGGCACGCAGGAGAAGGATCCGGGTCCCACCGACCGGCAGAAGGCCGCCGCGAGCCGTCCGTCGCCCTTCCAGGACTGCTCCGCCCTCGGTACGCCGCCCGCGTCCGCCCCGCCGGCGTCGCCGCCCGGGGGCGGGGGACAGGCGCTGCCCGAGCTGTCCCTGAACTGCTTCACCGGCGGCGCCCCGGTCGCCCTGCGCGCCCTGCGCGGCCCGGCCGTGATCAACGTCTGGGCGTCCTGGTGCCCGCCCTGCCGCACCGAGCTGCCCGCCTTCCAGCGGCTCAGCGAGCGGGCCGCCGGCCAGCTCCAGGTGGTCGGGGTCAACAACCAGGACGGCCGGGAGGCGGCCCAGGCCATCGGCGAGGACTTCGGCATCCGCTTCCCGGTGCTGGTCGACCAGGGCGAGAGCCTGAAGCGGGAGCTGAACCGCAAGGCCATCCCCCTGACCGTCCTCGTCGACGCCCACGGCCACGTCCGGCACATCGACTCCAGCGGCGCCCTCGACGACGCCCGGCTGACGGAGCTGGTCCGCCAGCACCTCGGCGTGACGGTGCCGGCGTGAGCCGGCGTCCGCCGGGCTGGTTCGACCCGCTGCTGACCCGGCTCGACAGCGCGCGCAGCGAGGACTTCACCCGGCTGGTCACCCCGGAGAGCGGGGGACGGGAGAGCGCGGTGCTGGTGCTGCTCGGCGAGGAGCCCGGCGCCGGACCGGACGTGCTGATCCTCCAGCGGGCGGCCACCCTGCGCAACCACGCGGGCCAGCCCGCCTTCCCCGGCGGGGCGGCCGACCCGGAGGACGTCGACGTCCGCGCGACCGCGCTGCGCGAGGCGAACGAGGAGGTCGGCCTCGACCCGGCCAGCGTCACCGTCCTGGCCGAGCTGCCGAAGCTCTGGATCCCGGTCAGCGACTTCGTGGTCACCCCCGTGCTCGCCTGGTGGCACGCGCCGCACCCGGTGCACCCCCGGGAGCCGGGCGAGGTGGCGCACGTGGCCCGGCTGCCGGTCGCCGAGCTGGTCGACCCGGCGAACCGGATGCGGGTACGCCACCCGAGCGGCTGGATCGGTCCGGCCTTCTCGGCGCGCGGGATGCTGGTCTGGGGCTTCACCGCCGGGGTGCTGGCCGCCCTGCTCGAGATGGGCGGCTGGGCCCGGCCCTGGCCGCACGACCGGGTCGTGGACCTACCGCCGACCGGTGCCACCCCGGCGCCCTCGGCCGGCACCGACGCGGTCGACGAGACCCCGGTGCGCTGACCGGACGGGGACCTTCCGCAAGCGATGGTCATCTCGCGGGCACGGTGCCCGTACGCTTGACGCGTGTCCGCCGTGGATCTCGTACTGCTGCTGCTCATGCTCGTGTTCGCGATCAGCGGATACCGCCAGGGCTTCGTCATCGGGGTGCTGTCGTTCTCCGGCTTCTTCCTGGGCGCGCTGGTGGGCCTCCAACTGGGGCCGTTGCTGGCCCAGCAGTTCGTCGAGAGCGGCACCCGGGTGCTGATCTCCCTGGTGGCGATCTTCGGGCTGGCGGTGGTCGGCCAGGCGTTCGCCGGTTGGCTCGGTTCCCACCTGCGCAAGACGATCACCAGCGACGTCGGCAAGCGGGTCGACGACGTCGGCGGGGCGTTCGTCTCGATCTTCGCCGTGCTCCTGGTCGCCTGGCTCGTCGCGGTGCCGCTCGGCTCGTCGTCGCTGCCCTGGCTGGCCTCCTCGGTGCGCAACAGCGCGCTGCTCACCGTGGTCGACCGCGTCCTGCCCGACGAGGCGCAGCGGCTCTCCACCGCGTTGCGCGACACCGTGGACACCAACGGCTTCCCCGACGTCTTCGGCGACCTGGCGCCCACCCGGGCCCGGCAGGTGTCGCCGCCCGACCCGGCACTCGCCGGATCCCAGGTGGTCGTCAACAGCCAACGGTCGGTGGTCAAGGTGCTCGGCTCGGCCCCGAGCTGTTCGCGTCGGATCGAGGGCTCCGGCTTCGTCTACGCCGACGACCGGGTGATGACCAACGCCCACGTCGTCGCCGGCACCCGGTCCACCGTCGTCGAGCTGAACGGCGACCGGTACGACAGCAAGGTCGTCGTCTACGACCCGGACCGCGACCTGGCCGTGCTGCACGTGCCCGGGCTGCCCGGCCCGTCGATGCGGTTCGCCGCCGGCAACGCGGGCAGCGGCGCGGACGCGATCGTGCTGGGCTTCCCGCTCGACGGTCCCTACAACGCGCAGTCGGCGCGGATCCGGGACGTCGACCGGATCACCGGGCCGGACATCTACTCCGCCGGCAACGTCACCCGGGAGGTCTACACGATCCGGGCGCTCGTGCAGAGCGGCAACTCCGGCGGCCCACTGGTCTCCTCGAACGGGCTGGTGCTCGGGGTGATCTTCGCTGCGGCGGCCGACGACCCGAACACCGGCTTCGCGGTGACCGCGGCCGAGGCCCGTCCGGTCGCCCTCGCCGGCGCCGAGCGCACCCGCGCCGTCGGCACCGGCGGCTGCACCTGACCGGTCAGTACCGCGTACCCGCCGGCCCGGGCTCCGCGGGCGGCGCCGGCCGGTCGGGCGGGGTGGCCCGCCAGACGGTGAGGGCGGCGGCCGTCGCGGCCACCACGGCCGCGCCGAGCAGCCAGCCGGCCAGCACGTCGCTGGTCCAGTGCACGCCGAGGGCCACCCGGCTGAACCCGGTCACCAGCGCGAGCAGCAGGGCGGCCGTCCACACCAACCAACGCGCGGCAGGCCGGGCGTGCGGGAGGAACACCACCAGCAGCACTCCGGCGGCGAGGGCCGCGTTGAGCGCGTGCCCGGACGGGAAGGCCAGGCCGGGCGCCTCGGCGACCGGGGCGGGCAGGTCCGGCCGGGGCCGACCGACGAGCAGCTTGAGCAGCGGGCCCAGCAGGCCCCCGGCCGCCATGGTGACGGCCACCCAGACCGCCAGCGGCCGGGCCCGCCGGTGCAGCAGCCAGAGCACCAGGACCAGGGCCCCGACGCGCAGCGGCATCGGGGCGAACACGTCGGTCCAGAGGGCCATCGCGTCCACCCACGTCGGGTGGTCGGCGGCGTGGGCGGCCAGCGCGTCGGTGACCGCCGTGTCCAGCCGGCGCAGCGGCGGCCAGTCTCCCAGGACCAGGGCCGCCAGCAGCGTGAACGGCACCGCCACCAGGAACGCGGCGGTCGCCGCGAGGGTCAGCCGCAGGCCCCGGGGGTGCTCCGGGTGCAGCCGGCGGTCGCGCCACGAGGAGCGCGGCGGGGCGGCGAGGGTACGCGGGCCGGACGGGCTCATGACACTCGTCCTACCCGGGACGGGGCCCGCTCAGACCCGTTCCGGCTCAGGGTGACGGTGGCGGGCGACGCCACGTGCCGGTGGCGCGTCGGGGCGAGGCCAGCGGGGTCCACTGACGGAACCGGCGCACCATCAGCGCCGCCCCGGTCAACAGGGCGACGAGGAACGCGGCACCCGTCCACAACTGCTCCGGCGTGGTGTCCTCGTGCCCACCCGCCGGCTGTGCCGCCCACCGGGACTGCTGGCGCGGCACCGTGAAGCCGAGCGGGTCGCCGCCGACCCCCGCGACGTCGGGTCGCGCCGCCCCCGGCGCCGGCCCGAACCCGACCACGCCCGGCGAGGTCTGGTCGTCCAGCGGGTTGTGGCCCACGGGGCTCACCTCGGCGTTCAGCGCGGCGACCGGGTCGACCATGCCGTACCCGAAGCGGTCGTCCCGGCCGGTCGGACCGAGGTCGCGGGCGGTGGTGAGCAGCCGGTTGACCACGTCGCCGGCGGCCATCTGCGGGTAGCGGGCCCGCACCAGCGCGGCGGTGGCGGCGACCAGCGGCGCCGCGAAGCTGGTGCCCTGCACCCGCCAGTAGCCGCCCGGACGGGCCCCGACCAGGCCGGTGGCGGGAGCGGTGAGTACGGTGGCCCGTCCGGTGATCGAGCCGGACCAGAGGTTGTCGCTGTCGCGCTCCGACCCGGCGACCGCGATGACGCCCGGCTCGCGGGCGGGGTACCAGACCTTCGCGTTGGCGGAGTTGCCCAGGTTGCCGGTGCACGCGATGACGACGACGTCCCGGGCGAAGGCGTAGTCGAGCGCCGCCGCCAGGGCGGGGCTGTCGCCGCTGCCGCCGAGGGACAGGTTGATCACGCGAGCGCCGTTGTCGACGGCCCACCGCACGCCCTTGGCGACGATCAGCGCGTCGTCGTAGCGGTTCTCGGCGTCGAGCACGCGCACCGGGAGGATCCGGGCGCCCGGCGCCAGGCCCACGGCCCCTCGCCCGTCGTCGTTGCGGCCGGCGATCAGCCCGGCCACGGTGGTGCCGTGGCCGACCGGATCGGGGTCGCCGGTCGCGCCCCGGGGAGCTACCAGGTCCAGGCCGGGCAGCACCTGGTCGACGAGGTCCGGGTGGGCGGCGTCCACACCCGAGTCGATCACCGCGACGGTGACTCCCGCCCCGGTCGAGCTGCGCCACGCGGTCCTCGCCCGCAGCACGTCGAGCTGCCACTGCTCGTCGCGGACCTGGTCGGGGCGCTTCCTGCCGTCGGGCGCCGCGAGCGCCACCGGGACGACGGCCGCCGGCTGGTGCAGGACCGGCCGGGTGGCGGGCTGTCGGGGCGCGGCACCGGCCGCCGTGACCGGAGCCGCGACCGACACGACGGCGGCCGCCACACCGAGCAACGTGCGTCCGGCGATCCGCCGAGCCGCTGGCGGACAACTGTGCCGCACGGTCGTCACATCCTCAGGCATTGATCGCGACGCAAACATGACGATCGGAGATTACCGGTTCCCCACGACCTTGCGGGGCGTTCCGGGGACACCGGTCACGGCGGCGGCAGATGAGCCAGCTGGACCAGGCGTACGCCCTCGCGCCGGGTCACCAGCCGGCCCCGTCCCGGCGGGAGCGGACCGGGCCGGACCGGGCCCACCAGCGCCCCCTCCTCCGGGCTGCCCGCCATCACCAGCCCCGAGGTGGAGAGCTCACGCAGGCGCTGCACGAGCGGTTCGTACTGGGCCCGTCCGGCACCGCCCGAGCGGCGCACCAGCACCAGGTGCAGCCCGACGTCGCGGGCGTGCGGCAGGTGCTCCTCGAGGGCGCGCAGCGGGTTGGACGGCCCGCTGGCGACCAGGTCGTAGTCGTCGACCAGCACGAACAGCTCCGGCCCGGACCACCACGACCGCTGCCGTAGCTGCGCGGGCGTGACGTCCGGCCCCGGCACCCGCCCCGCCATGTAGCCGGCGGCGGACTCGATCAGGTCGGTGGTGTGCGCCGCGGCGGAGCCGTAGCCGATGAGGTGCGGCGACGACGACTCGGTCATGTCCGCCATGCTGCGGCGGTAGTCGACCAGGATGATGCGGGCCTGCTCGGGGGTGAATCGGGTCATGATCGAGGTGGCCAGCGCGCGCAGGAACGACGACTTGCCGCACTCGGCGTCGCCGAAGACCACGAAGTGCGGCTCGGTGGCGAAGTCCAGCACCACCGGGCGCAGGTCCGCCTCGGCGATCCCCACCGGGATGCGCAGGCCGGTGGTCGCCGTCAGGTCCAGCTCGGCGTACGGGAGCACCGGCGGGAGCAGCCGTACGGGCGGCGCGACCGGGCCGGCCCAGCTTCCGGCGGCCTGCTTGACCAGGTCCGTGGTGTCCCCGCCCGAGGCGTCGAGCTGCGGCAGGGCGGTCAGGAAGTGCAGGCTCTCGGCCGTGACGCCCCGGCCCGGGGTCTTCTCCGGCACGTTCGCCGCCGCCCGGCGGGCCACCAACGAGTCGGCGGGGTCGCCGAGGCGCAGCTCCAGGCGGGAGCCGAAGAGGTCCCGGATCGCCGGCCGGAAGTCCAGCCAGCGCACCGCCGTCGCGACCACGTGCACCCCGTACGACAGCCCGCGGGTGGCCAGGTCGGTGATGAGCGGCTCCAGGTCGTCGTACTCGCCGCGCAGGGTGGCCCAGCCGTCCACCACCAGGAACACGTCGCCGAACGGGTCGGTCCCGGGCTGGCCGGTGTGCGTCAGCGCGGCCCGGCGCTGCCGCCAGGCGGCGACCGACTCGACGCCCAGCTCGGCGAAGCACCGCTCCCGGTCGACCAGCAGGGTCGCGATCTCGCCGACCGTACGCCGCACGGCCGTCGGGTCGGCGCGGCCGGTGACCCCGCCGACGTGCGGCAGGTCGCGCAGCGCGGCCAGCCCGCCGCCGCCGAAGTCGAGGCAGTAGACCTGCACCTCGGTCGGGGTGTGGGTGAGCGCCAGGGCGCAGATCAGCGTGCGCAGCGCCGTCGACTTGCCGCTCTGCGGCCCGCCGACCACCGCGACGTGACCCGCGGCGCCGTCCAGTGCCAGCCAGAGCAGGTCGCGGCGTTGCTCGAAGGGCTTGTCGACCACCGCGACCGGCACCTGGAGCGCGCCGTGCAGCTCCGGGTTGCCGAAGGCGAGGCCGCGCGCCGGGTCGACGGCGACCGGCCCGAGCAGCTCGTCCAGGGCCGGCGCCGGGCCGAGCGGGGGAAGCCACACCTGGTGGGCGGGCGGCCCCTGCCCGGCCAGCCGGTCGACCATCAGTTCCAGCAGGCTCTCCGTGGCGCCCTCGTCGGCGGTGGCGGGCAGGGCGGGCGGCCCGACCGGCTCCGGCTCGGGCACCAGGTGGGTGGAGAAGGCGAGCAGGCGCGGGGCCTGCGCGCCGCCCGCGCCCGGCGCCGCGCCGCGCCGGCGCAGCGCCCCCGAGACGTACGCGGCCTTGAACCGCACCAGCGGTTCGGTGCCGAAGCGCAGGTAGCCGTGGCCGGGGGAGCGGGGCAGCTCGTGCGCGTCCGGCACCCCGAGCACCGTGCGGGACTCCAGCGCCGAGAAGGTCCGCAGCCCGATCCGGTACGACAGGTGGGTGTCCAGGCCGCGCAGGCGGCCCTCCTCCAGCCGCTGCGAGGCCAGCAGCAGGTGCACGCCGAGCGACCGGCCCAGTCGGCCG
Organism: Micromonospora sp. CPCC 205546; assembly: GCF_036902715.1. NCBI lineage: Bacteria > Bacillati > Actinomycetota > Actinomycetes > Micromonosporales > Micromonosporaceae > Micromonospora > Micromonospora sp. CPCC 205546. The sequence goes on along the minus strand of NZ_JBAKHL010000003.1, from coordinate 36,728 downwards.
ATCTGCACGAACAGGTCGATGAAGTCGGGCTTGGCCGAGAGCAGCTCGGAGAACTCGTCGCAGATCAGCAGCAGCGACGGCAGCGGGGCGAGCGGGGTGCCGGCGGCGCGGGCCCGTTCGTAGTCGCGCAGGCTGGCGAAGTTGCCGGCCCGGCGCAGCAGCTCCTGGCGGCGGACCAGCTCACCGTTGATGGCGTCGACCATCCGGTCGACCAGCGGCAGCGCGTCGGCCAGGTTGGTGATGACCGCGGCGGTGTGCGGCAGCCGGTCGAAGGAGGCGAAGGTGGCGCCGCCCTTGAAGTCGATCAGTACGAAGTTGAGCTGCTCCGAGCTGTGCGTGGCGGCCAGCCCGAGCACCAGCGTGCGCAGCAGCTCGGACTTGCCGGAGCCGGTCGCCCCGATCAGCAGGCCGTGCGGCCCCATCCCGTCCTGCGCGGACTCCTTCAGGTCCAGCTCGATGGCGCCGCCGTCGGTGCCCACCCCGATCGGCACCCGCAGCCGCTCCCGGGCGGAGCGGGGCGCCCACCCCTGCTCGGCGGTGAAGCTCTCCGGGTCGCCGAGACCGAGCAGCTCGGGCAGGCCCAGCTCGGCGCCGGGCGGGGCGTCCGGGCCGCGTGCCGCGGTGGCCAGCCGCAGCGGGGCCAGCCGCCGGGCGACGGCCTCCGCGTCGACGAGGTCCAGCCGGTCCGCCGTACCCACCTCGGCGTGTCCCTGGGCGGAGTGCGAGTGCAGCCGGCCCCGGCGCAGCTCCAGCAGCAGCGCGAACCGGTCCAGCAGGCGTGGCGGCGGGGTGTCCAGGTCGATGATCGTGACGGCGTCGATGCCGCCGTCGCCGGTGAGGTCGGTGGCCCCGGTGAGGTCGCCCCCGTCGAGCACCACCACCACGTGCGGGCCGTCGGTGGCCGGGCCGGCGGGGCTGAACCGGGACCGGCTGGCCAGCACCTCGTCCAGCAGGCCCTCCAGCTCCGCCCCCGCGCTGGTGACCAGCCGGACCGGGCCGAGCGCGTCGGTGCGGGTGGGGTGGTGGGCGTGCGGCAGCCACTTGACCCACTCCCAGGCGGCCCGCCGCTCCGGCCCGGCGCAGACGGCGACGAGCAGCTCGTCGGGGGCGTGGAAGACGGCGAGCTGGGCGAGCATCGCCCGGGCCAGCGCCTGTGCGGCGGATCCGTCGGCGGCGGGAGCGGCGGTGGCGTCGCGTACGAAGACCCGGGCGAAGCTGCGCAGGGAGAGCGCCACCGGCAGGTCGGGCACCACGGAGTACGCGTCCAGGAACCGACGCAGCGCACCGGCGGTCATGGGTTCCAGCTCCTCCAGCGGCCGGGTGACCGGGGGAACCAGCGGGGTGGCGAGGGTCTGCGGGCCGACGCCGACCCGGACCACCGCGAAGTCCGGGTCGGTGGGGCGGCGTTCCCAGACGCGGTGGCTGTCGACCGTGGACCAGAGCCGGCCGGGATCCGGGTGCCGGTAGTAGAGCCCGGCGCGCTGCTGCCCGGCGGTCTGCCGCACCCGGCGCCGCAGCACCGCGAGGTGCCGCAGGTAGTCCCGGCGGGCGGCCATCATCTCCGACTTCTTCGGGGTGCCGGAGGCGCTGCCCCACGAGGTCACCAGCATGGCCAGCGAGGAGAGCCCGAACATCCCACCGACCACGTAGGAGTAGGCGCCGCCGCCCCGGCCGAACATCATCGCCATCGCCACGGTGCCGCCGAGCATGGGCAGCACCATGAGCAGTTGCTGCCAGCGTCCGCCGGCGACGGCGGGGATCTCCGGCGGCGCGTCCACCGGCAGCTCACCCACCGGAACCTCCGGCGCCGGTCGGCGCGGCGGCCGCTTGATGACGACAGTGGACACTCGACCTCCTGACAGCGCTCGGTAACCCGAGCCTGGCTCATGGTAGGTAAAGTCCTGTCGTCCGCGCAGCCACCGACCCCGCCGAGGATGGAGATCAGTCGATGACGATCGGGCTGGCCCGGGTCACCATCAGCGCCCCCCAGCGGCGGGTGGACGTCGCACTGCCCGAGCAGGTGCCCCTGGCCGAGCTGCTGCCGGAGGTGCTGCGGCACGCCGGTGAGGGGCTCGCCGACGACGGCGAGCGGCACGGCGGCTGGGTGTTGCGGCGCACCGACGGGACGGTGCTGACCACCGCCCAGGCGCTGCTGCCGCAGGGGGTCCGCGACGGCGAGGTGCTGCACCTCGTGCCGGCCCGCGCGCAGTGGCCCGAGCTGGAGTACGACGACGTGGTCGAGGCGATCGCCGACGGCGCCCGGCGGCGCGGCGGCGCGTGGTCGCCCGCCGCCACCCGGACCGCCGCACTGGGTGGGGCCGCCGTGCCGTTGGCCGTCGGGCTGCTCGCCGTGACCGCCGGCGGGCCGGCGCACGAGGCGGCCTGGCCGGCCGCCGCCGTGGTGGCACTCCTGCTCACCCTCGCCGGGGTGGTGGCGTCCCGCGCCCACGGCGACGGGCCGGCCGGCGCGACCCTGGGCGGCTACGCCCTGCCGTACGCGGCGGTGGCGGGCGCCCTCGCGGTCACCTCCGGCGACCCGGTCGGGCCGGTTGCCGGACTGCGCTGGATCGGCGCGCCCGAACTGCTGGCCGGCTCGGTCGCGCTGCTGCTGGTGTCGGTGCTCGGGCTGGTCGGCGTCGCCACCCGGCTGCGGGTCTTCGTGGCGGGGGCCACCGCCGGGTTCGTGGGCGCGCTGGCCGCCCTCGGTGGACTGCTGCTCAGCCCGGCCGGCACGGCGGCGGTCCTGCTCTGCGTGCTGGTCTTCGCCGTGGGGGCGGTGCCGCTGCTGGCCATCCGGCTCGGCAAGGTGCCACTGCCCCCGATCACCGTGCCCGTCGGTGAGCCGGGTGACGCCGACCGGGTCCGTGACCTGCCCGACGCCGACCGGGTCTACGCGGCGGTGGCCCGCACCGAGGAGATGCTCACCGGGATGCTGCTGGGGCACGCCGTGCTGACGGTCGCCGCCGCGGTGGTGCTGGGCCTCTCCGGCGGCACGTCGGGCCGGTTGCTGGTGGCGGTCGTGGCGGCCGTGCTGCTGCTGCGTTCCCGGCTCTTCGTGTCCCTGCGCCACCGGGTGCCACCCGTCGCCGCCGGCCTCGCCGGGTACGCCGTGCTGGGCGCCGTGCTCGTCGAGCGGTCCGGTCCGGCGGTCCGGCTGGCGCTGGTCGTCGGCGGGCTGGCGCTGGCTCTCGTGGCGGTGGCCGCCGGCACCACGTACGCCCGCCGACCGGTCTCCCCGTACGTCGGCCGGATCGCGGACCTGACCGACACCGCGCTGGTGGTGTCGGTGGTGCCCGTCGCCTGCGCGGTGCTCGACCTGTACGAACGGGCCCGGGGGCTGCTCGGCTGAGCGGCCCCCGGGCCCGTCGGTGGTCGGTGCCGGGTCAGTGCGCGGACTCGCCGCGCGCCTCGGCCTCCCGGGCGCGCCGGTACGACGCCACGATCTCCGCCTCGGCCTCGATGCGCCCCACCCACGTGGCGCCCTCGACCGACTTGCCGGGCTCCAGGTCCTTGTAGACCTCGAAGAAGTGCTGGATCTCCAGCCGGTCGAACTCGCCGAGGTGGTGGATGTCGCGCAGGTGCTCCTGGCGCGGGTCCTCGTAGGGCACGCAGAGGACCTTGTCGTCGCCACCCTTCTCGTCCGTCATCCGGAACATGCCGATCGTGCGGCACCGGATCAGGCAGCCCGGGAAGGTGGGCTCGGGGACCAGCACGAGCGCGTCCAGCGGGTCGCCGTCCTCGCCCAGTGTCCCCTCGATGAAGCCGTAGTCGGCCGGGTACTGCGTGGAGGTGAAGAGGGTGCGGTCCAGCCGGATCCGGCCGGTCGCGTGGTCGACCTCGTACTTGTTGCGGTGACCCTTGGGGATCTCAACCGTCACGTCGAAATCCATCTGCACGCTCCCTCGTTTGCCCACGCTGGCCAACGGAAACCAGCGGCACGCCGCTCCACGGATGAATGCCCACCCGCGGGCTCCGGCCGCCGCATAGTGTTCGGACCGAAGTAGTGTCACCCAAGCAGATTTTGGCGGGGCGAGGAGGGGGCCGTGGGGAGGGAAGATTCACACTACCGTCCGGATGCCGATGCTGGACGGGCTACCGGACGATCTGCTTCCGGCGGCGCGACCGGGCGGTTCCCGGTGCCCGACGCCCACCCTTCCCGCCCGGCCGCGTCCCCCGGCTCCGACGACCTGACGTCCGGTCCGTCCCCGGACTACGGCAGCCCGGCCGGCTCCGGCGCCCCGACCGCTCCCGGCGCCCCGACCGCTCCGGCGGGTGGGGACCCCTCGTCAGGCTCGACCGATCTCTGGGCCGCCGCGGCCCGGCCCGCCGGGCCACCGGCTCCGGCCGCGACGGACCCGGCGCCGGCCCCCCGCCGCCGCCGGACCCTGCCCATCGTGCTGGCCGCGGTCCTGGTCCTGGTCCTGGTGCTGGCCGCCGTCGGGATCGCCGTGGTCCGCCCGGGACCGGTGGCGGACTGGCTGGGCGACGAGCCGGCCGGCCGGGGGGTCGCCGCGCCGGCTGCGGAACCGGCGCCCGCGGCGGTGCTGGCCGGCACGGACGCGAACGCGCCGATGCCCACCCCCGAGGGCGTACGCGCCGCGCTCGCCCCGCTCGTGGGCGTGCCCGCCCTCGGCGCCCGGGTGCACGTGTCGGTGGCCGACGTGGCCACGGGCCAGCCGCTCTTCGGTCGGGGCGAGGACGACGGCACGGTGCCCGCCTCGGTCACCAAGCTGGTCACCGGGGTCACGGTGCTCGCCGCGCGCGGTCCGGCCCACCGCATTTCCACCCGGGCGGTGGCCGGCGCGGCCCCGGGGGAGGTGGTGATCGTCGGCGGGGGTGATCCCACGCTGGCGGTCGACAGGAAGGGCTTCTACCCGGGCGCGGCCCGCCTGGACGACCTGGCGGCGCAGGTGCGCGACGCCCTCGGCGGCACGAAACCGACGAAGGTGACGGTCGACTCGTCGCTCTACTCCGGGCCGGTGTTCGAGCCGGGTTGGGACGACGACATCCCCACCGGCGGCTACGGCGGCGCGATCACGGCGCTGATGACCGACGGGGCCCGCAGCGACGTGACCCGCGCGAAGAAGGACGAGGCGGCCGGCAACCACTGGGCCGAGCGGGTATCCCAGCCCGACCTGGCCGCCGGTCGGGCCTTCGCCCGGCTGCTCGGCGTGCCGGCCGGCGCCGTCGCCCGCGGCACCGCTCCCGCGGCCGCCACCGGCGCCGCCACCCCGGGGCCCGGCGCCGAGCTGGGCAGGGTGGAGTCGCTGCCGATGGTCCGGCTGGTCGACATCATGATCAGTGACAGCGACAACATCGTCGCGGAGGCGCTGGCCCGGCAGGTCGCGCTGGCCCGCAACGAGCCCGCCTCGTTCGTCGGCGCCGGCGCGGCGATGGACGCGGTGGCCGGCGAGCTCGGCCTGCCGGCCGACGAGCTGACCCTCGCCGACGGCAGCGGCCTGTCACGCAGCAACCGGATCAGCCCCTCGCTGCTCACCGACCTGATCGCGCTCGCGGGCGACGGCAGCCGCCCCGAGCTGGCCGCGATCTTCGGCGGCCTGCCCGTCGCCGACTGGTCCGGCACCCTCGCCGGCCGGTACGACACGGCGGCGACGAAGGCCGGCGCCGGGGTGGTCCGGGCCAAGACCGGGACCCTGACCGGGGTGCACGCCATCGCCGGCGTGGTCAGCACCGCCGACGGGCGGCTGCTCACCTTCGCGGTGCTCACCGACGCGGTACCCCCCGACGGGCTGACGGCGGCCCGGGGCGCACTGGACCGGATCGGCGCAGCCCTGGCCGGCTGCGGCTGCCGCTGACCGGCGTCGACCCCGGACGCGGGCGTCGTCGACCGTGCCGACGGCCGGATGGATGCCGGGACGCACGCGCGACGGCGTCGGGCCGGACCGACGTCAGGCGTGCCACCGGCGTCGATCGCCAGCGCGAGCCCGGGCCGGGGTGTCGCGGCGCGGGTACGGTGGGGTGCATGGCGCAGTTCGTGGACTGGGATCTGGCCGCCGCGACCGCGGGGGCACTGGGCAAGTCGGGCCCCCGGGTGTCGTACGCGGAGGCCACCGACGTGGTCGGTGACCTGCGGCGGTTGACCGACGAGGCGGCGCGGCACGTCGCGGACTACACGGGGCTCCGCTCGCAGGTGTCCCACCCGCCGGTGCGGGTGGTGGACCGGCGGGACTGGGCGGCGACCAACATCGCCGGGCTGCGCGAGGTGATCACCCCGCTGGTCGGCCGGCTCGCGAAGGACAAGCAGCCGGGTGCGCTGACCGAGGCGATCGGCTCCCGGGTCACCGGCGTGCAGGCCGGCACGGTGCTGGCCTATCTCTCCGGCCGCGTCCTCGGCCAGTACGAGGTCTTCTCCGCCGACCCGGGGCAGCTGCTGCTGGTCGCGCCGAACATCGTCGAGGTGGAGCGCAAGCTCGGCGCCGACCCGCGTGACTTCCGGCTCTGGGTCTGCCTGCACGAGGTGACCCACCGCACCCAGTTCACGGCCGTGCCGTGGATGCGGGCGTACTTCCTCAGCGAGGTGCAGGCGTTCGTGGACGCGTCGTCCAGCGGCGGCGAGCACCTGCTGGAGCGGCTGCGCCGGGGCGTGGCCACGCTCTCCGACGCGGTGAAGGACCCGGAGAGCCGCACCAGCATGCTGGACATCGTCCAGACCCCGGCCCAGCGGGCCGTGCTGGACCGGCTCACCGCGCTGATGACCCTGCTCGAGGGGCACGCCGAGTTCGTGATGGACGGCGTCGGCCCGCAGGTGGTCCCGAGTGTCGAGCGGATCCGGGCGGCGTTCAACCGGCGCCGGGAGGCCGGCAACCCGCTGGAGAAGGCCATCCGCCGGCTGCTCGGCATCGAGGTCAAGATGCGCCAGTACGCCGAGGGCCGCAAGTTCGTGCACGGCGTCGTGGACCGGGTCGGCATGGAGGGCTTCAACAAGATCTTCGGCTCGCCGCTCACCCTGCCCCGGCTGGACGAGCTCGGTGACCCGGACGCCTGGGTGGCGCGGGTGCACGGGCCGGTCGGCCCTGCCCCGACCGTCGGCTGACCGGACGCCGGTGGCCGCGCTCGCCCCACCGGTGGCCGCGATCCGCGTCGCGGTCCGTCGCGCGCTGGCCGACGTGCCGCCGGCGGGCCCGGTGCTGGTGGCCTGCTCGGGCGGCGCGGACTCGCTCGCGCTGGCCGCTGCCACCGCGTTCGTGGCGCCCCGGATGGGCCGCACCGCGGGCCTGGTGACGGTCGACCACGACCTCCAGGAGGGCTCGGCGCAGCGGGCCGCTGCCGTGGTGGCGTGGGCCCGCGAGGTCGGCCTGGCGCCGGTCGAGTCGGTGCGGGTCGAGGTGGCCGGCCGGCCGGGGGGACCCGAGGCGGCCGCCCGCGAGGCCCGCTACCGGGCGCTCGCCGAGGTGGCCGGCCGGCTCGGGGCGGCGGCACTGCTCACCGGGCACACCCGCGACGACCAGGCGGAGACGGTGCTGCTCGCGCTGGCCCGGGGCGCCGGCCCGCGCGGCCTGGCCGGGATGCCCGCCCGACGCGACCTCGACGGGGTGCCGCTGCTGCGCCCGCTGCTGGAGGTGGGCCGGGAGCAGACCCGCACGGCGTGTGCGGTGCTCGGGCTGCACCCGTGGGAGGACCCGCACAACGCCGACCCGTCGTACGCCCGGGCCCGGGTCCGGGCCGACCTGCTGCCCGCCCTCGTCCGCGCGCTCGGGCCGGGAGTGCTGGACAACCTGGCGCGGACGGCCCGGCTCGTGGCGGCGGACAACGCCGTCCTCGACGAGCTGGCCGGCGCGGCGCTGGTCGACGTCCGACACCCCGACGGCGGGCTCGCGGTGCGGGCGCTGGCCGAACTTCGCCCCGCGATACGCGGCCGGGTGCTGCACGCCTGGGCCCGGGAGCTGGGGGCCCCGCCCGCCGCCCTGTCGCACCGGCACGTGACCGCACTGGAGGCGCTGGTCACCGCCTGGCGGGGGCAGGGCCCGGCGCACCTGCCGGGCGGGCTGCGGGTGCTGCGCCGCGACGGCCGGCTCGCCGCCATCGGCCCCCGCTGACCGGCTCGTCTGAAGCCGCGAAGCCCGAGGGCCCTCGGAGTCGCGGAGCCGCGAAGCCCCCGGCTCGGAGCCGCGGAGCCCGAAGCCGCGGGCCCCGGAGCCGTGGCCCGTGGCGCGGCCCCGGAGTCCGGTCTGTGGCGCCGGCCGTTGGCGGGGTCCGTGGCCCGGGGTCCGGTTCCGGGGGCGCGGGATCCGCCGGGAGGCGGTAGACATTGCGCATGGCGTACCCCCGACAGCCGCTCTTCGCGCCGCACGGCGCGGTGGCGACGAGCCAGCCGCTCGCCGCGGCCGCAGGCCTGGCCGTGCTGCGACGCGGCGGCAACGCCGTCGACGCGGCCCTGGCCACCGCGATCACCCTGACCGTGGTGCAGCCACCGTCCAACGACATCGGCGGCGACCTGTTCGCGATCGTCTGGGACGGCGAGCGGCTGCACGGGCTCAACGCCTCCGGCCGGTCCCCGGCCGCCCTGACCCGCGAGCTGGTGCTCGCGGCGACCGGAGGGCGCGGCGCGTCCGCCGTCGACGCGCTGGGCGGCGCACAGCGCTCGGGGGCGGCGATGCCCGCCCGGGGCTGGCTGCCGGTGACCGTGCCCGGCGCGCCGGCCGGCTGGCGTGACCTGCACGACCGGTTCGGCTCGCTGCCCTTCGCCGAGCTCTTCGCCGACGCGATCGGCTACGCCGAGCACGGCCATCCGGTCTCCCCCGGCGTGGCGGGGATCTGGTCCCGCGCCCTCGCCGCGCCCGGTCCGACCGGCGCGGAGTTCGCCGAGTTCGACCGGCTGTTCGCGCCCGGCGGGCGGGCCCCGAGGCCCGGGGAGCGGTGGCGCAACCCGGACGCCGCGCGGACCCTGCGGCTGATCGCCGACACCGGGGCGGAGGACTTCTACCGGGGCGGGATCGCCGAGGCGCTGGCCACGCACGCCGCCCGCACCGGAGGGCTGCTCACCGGCGACGACCTGGCCCGACACGCCTCGACCTGGGTGACCCCCGTGTCCGTGCGCTACCGGGGGCACGAGGTCTGGGAGCTGCCGCCCAACGGGCAGGGCCTGGCGGCGTTGCTGGCGCTGCACATCCTCGACGGGGTCGACCTCGCCGGGCTGCCCCTCGCCGAGCGTCTGCACCGGCAGATCGAGGCGACGAAGCTCGGCTTCGCCGACGCGCACGCCCACGTGGCCGACCCGGAGCGGGTGCCGGTGCCGACGCAGGCGCTGCTGTCGCCGGCGTACGCGGCGGCCCGTCGCGCGCTGATCACCGAGCGGGCCGGTGAGCCGACCGCCGGCGATCCGCAGCGTGGCGGCACGGTCTATCTCTGCACCGCCGACGCCGGCGGCATGATGGTCAGCCTGATCCAGTCGACCTACCTGGCCTTCGGCTCGCGGGTGGTGCTGCCCGGGCACGGCTTCGCCCTGCAGAACCGGGGGCTCGGGTTCCGCCTCGACCCCGCCCACCCCAACGTGGTGGGGCCCGGCAAACGGCCCTACCACACGATCATCCCCGGCTTCCTCACCCGCGACGGGCGGCCCGTGGGCCCGTTCGGCGTGATGGGCGGGCACATGCAGCCGCAGGGGCACGTGCAGCTCGTCTCGGCGACCGTCGACGGCGGGCTCGACCCGCAGGCGGCGCTGGACGCGCCACGCTGGTACTGGCACGCGGGCCGGTCGGTGCTGGTCGAGCCGGAGCTGGTCGCCACCGCCGAGGGGCGTGCCGCGCTCGCCGACCTGCGGGCCCGGGGCCACGAGGTCGCCGTGGCGGAGGAGCCGGGGGTCTTCGGGCACGGGCAGGCGATCTGGCGACTGCCGGACGGCGGCTACGTCGTCGGCTCGGAACCCCGGGTGGGCGGTGGCATGCTCGGCTGGTGACCCCGCCGTCGGCCCGGAGGGCTCAGGCCCCCGCCCGGCCGCGGAAGGTGGCCCGGTAGGAGTGCGGGGTGGAGCCGACCCGACGGGCGAAGTGGTGCCGCAGCGCCGCCGAGTCGCCGAAGCCGGCCCGGTCGGCGACGGCCTCGACGCTGAGCCCGGTCTCCTCCAGCAGCCGGCGGGCCAGCAACACCCGCTGGTTGGTCAGCCAGTCGTGCGGGGTGGTGCCGGTCTCGGCGCGGAACCGCCGGGCGAACGTGCGCGGGGACATCTCCGCCCGGGCGGCCAACTCGTCGACGGTGACGGGGCGGTCCAGGTGCCCCATCAGCCACTCCAGCACCGGCTCCAGGGTCGGCGCGTCGGGGGTCCTGGGGATGGGCGCCTCGACGTACTGCGCCTGCCCGCCGTCGCGGTGCGGGGGGACCACCATCCGGCGGGCCAGCCGGGTGGCGGTCGCCGAGCCGTGCTCCTGGCGGATCAGGTGCAGGCAGGCGTCGATGCCGGCGGCGGTGCCGGCGCTGGTGAGCAGCCGGTCGTCCTGGACGTAGAGCGAGTTGCACCGGACCCGGGCGGTCGGGTGGCGGCGTTGCAGCTCATCGACGTAGCGCCAGTGGGTGGTGCACTCCCGGCCGTCGAGCAGGCCCGCCTCGCCCAGCACGAACGCGCCGGAGCAGACGCTGAACACGTACGCGCCCCGGTCGGCGGCCCGACGTAGCGCGGCGAGCACGGTGGCCGGCACGACAGTGCCGTGCCGGTGGGCCGGTACGGCGACCAGGTCGGCCTCCGCGACGGGGTCGAGGTCGGTGTGCGGGACCAGGTGGAAGCCCGACGAGGTGCGGACCGGTGCCCCGTCGGGGCTGCACACGCGGAAGCGGTAGCCGGGGAAGCCGTCGGCGGTGCGGTCGGTCCCGAACACCTCGGCGAGGACCCCGAGCTCGAACGTGGCGACCTGGTCCAGCACCAGCACGGCGACCGACCTCAGCATGTGACGAGGGTAACGGCAGGAGTGGCAGGAAATCGAGGAGGCATGGCATCTCTGCCACTGTCCGGGCGGTGGGGCCGGGCGGAGACTGGTTCCAGTCCGGTGCGCACCGGCGGCGAAAACAACAGCAACCGTGTGAAAGCGAGCGCCGCCATGGAGATCCTGCTCTTCCTGTTCTTCCTCGTCATCCTCGCGCTGGCCTCGGTCGCCGGCCTCACCGCCGACAGCCGGGACTCGGCCGACTGGAAGCCGTCCGACGACGGCCGCCGCTGGCGGTCGCGGGCCTGCTGAGGTGGTTCACGGCCTTCGCGACTTCGTCCGCATCGGGGCCGCGCCCGAAAGGGGCGGCCCCGCCGACGGACGCCGACGGGCGTACGGCAGGCTAGGAGCCATGGCTGACGGCTCCTGGTACGACGCCGACATCGACCACGTGATCATTTCCGAGGCGCAGATCCGCGAGAAGACCGCGGAACTCGCCAAGCAGGTCTCGGCGGACTATGCCGACGTCGATGACGCGCTCCTGTTGGTCTGCGTCCTCAAGGGCGCGGTGATGTTCATGGCCGACTTCGCTCGGGCGCTGGGGCGCAGCGGGCCGCCGGCCGAGCTGGACTTCATGGCCATCTCCTCCTACGGCCAGGGCACCACCTCCTCAGGCGTGGTCCGCATCCTCAAGGACCTGGACCGCGACATCGCCGGCCGGCACGTGGTCGTGGTCGAGGACATCGTCGACTCCGGCCTGACCCTGTCCTGGCTGCTGCGTTACCTGGAGTCCCGCTCGGCCGCGAGCGTCGAGGTGGTCGCGCTGTTCCGCAAGCCCGACGCCGTCAAGGTGCCGGTGCCGGTGAAGTACGTCGGCTTCGACATCCCGACCGAGTTCGTCGTCGGCTACGGCCTCGACTTCGGCGAGCGCTACCGCGAGCTGCCCTACGTCGGCGTGCTCAAGCCCGAGGTGTACGCGCGATCCTGAGCCCTCCCGCGGCGGCCCGTCGCATCGGCGCCGATCGAGCGGACGTTCAGCGGGCTCTCAGCGAATCGGACTACGGTGGAGGCCGGTGGCGTGGAGGCATCCTCCATGCCCGCCCCTCGAACCGCGTGACCGGGCGGACGGGAGGACGGGCGCGGAGCTCCCGTCACGCCGGCTGGACCCGGTTCGCCCTACGCGTAATTGTTGGGCTCGCAGGCCCGCTTGGCGCACGAAAGATGATCCGATCGTGCGCGTTCGCGGGGCTCGCAAGCTCGCTCGGTGCGCGCACAACTGTTCCCTTTGTGCGCGACTGCGGGGCTCGCAAGCTCACTCCTCGCGTGCACGGTGTACCGTCGAATGACCGCGGCGCGGCAGTTTCGCGCCTCGGGGTCGAGTCGGCCAGCACGGCGGCTCCGGCCGCCGCCGCAGGCGGCGACACCATCAGACGGTCAGGACGTCGATCAGGAGGATGCGGGCGCCTCGGCGCTCGACAACAGCATGGAACGTACGCGTTTCTTCCGCCGACCGGTGGTCTGGATCATCCTGGTCATCCTCGGCGCCGTTGTGCTCAGTCAACTGTTCACCGCTGGTCCCAGCTACCACCGGGTGGACACTTCCATTGCGCTCGACCAGCTCAACAAGGGCGGCATCGACAAGGTCGTCTTCCAGGACAAGGAGCAGACGCTCCGGCTCGACCTGAAGGACAAGACCAAGTTCGGTGACACCGACACCGACCGGATCGAGGCGCAGTTCCCCTACGAGGTCGGCGACGAGGTCTGGAACGAGGTCCTCGAGGCCAAGGCGAACAACCGGGTCACCGGTCCGGCCAACGTCGAGGTGTCGTCCGACAGCATCTGGGTGAGCCTGCTGGTCAACCTGCTCCCGATCGCCCTGCTGGTGCTCCTGCTGCTCTTCTTCATGTCGCAGATGCAGGGCGGCGGCTCCCGGGTGCTCAACTTCGGCAAGTCCAAGGCGAAGATGATCACCAAGGACACGCCGAAGACCACGTTCGCGGACGTGGCCGGCGCCGAGGAGGCCGTCGAGGAGCTGCACGAGATCAAGGACTTCCTGCAGAACCCGGCGAAGTACCAGGCCCTGGGCGCCAAGATCCCGAAGGGCGTCCTGCTCTTCGGTCCGCCCGGCACGGGTAAGACGCTGCTGGCCCGCGCCGTCGCCGGCGAGGCCGGGGTGCCGTTCTACTCGATCTCCGGTTCGGACTTCGTCGAGATGTTCGTCGGCGTCGGCGCCAGCCGGGTCCGCGACCTCTTCGAGCAGGCCAAGGCGAACGCCCCGGCCATCGTCTTCGTCGACGAGATCGACGCCGTCGGCCGCCACCGCGGCGCCGGCATGGGCGGCGGCCACGACGAGCGCGAGCAGACCCTCAACCAGCTGCTCGTCGAGATGGACGGCTTCGACACCAAGGGCGGGGTCATCCTGATCGCCGCCACCAACCGGCCGGACATCCTCGACCCGGCGCTGCTGCGCCCGGGCCGCTTCGACCGGCAGATCCCGGTGGACGCCCCCGACATGGAGGGCCGCAAGGCGATCCTGCGGGTGCACGCCAAGGGCAAGCCGTTCACGCCCGACGTCGACCTCGACGCCGTGGCCCGGCGCACCCCAGGCTTCAGCGGTGCCGACCTGGCCAACGTGATCAACGAGTCCGCGCTGCTCACCGCCCGCAAGGACCAGCGGGCGATCAGCAACGACTCCCTGGAGGAGTCGATCGACCGGGTGATCGCCGGTCCGCAGCGCCGCACGCGGGTGATGAGCGACCAGGAGAAGAAGATCACCGCGTACCACGAGGGTGGGCACGCGCTGGTCGCCTGGGCGCTGCCGCACGCCGCGCCGGTGCACAAGGTGACGATCCTGTCCCGCGGCCGGTCGCTGGGCCACACCCTGGTCCTGCCCACCGAGGACAAGTACACCCAGACCCGCGCCGAGATGGTCGACACCCTGGCGTACGCGCTGGGTGGCCGGGCCGCCGAGGAACTGGTCTTCCACGAGCCGACCACCGGCGCCGGCAACGACATCGAGAAGGCCACCCAGCTGGCCCGAGCCATGATCACGCAGTACGGCATGAGCTCCAAGCTCGGCGCGATCAAGTACGGCACCAGCGGCGACGAGCCGTTCCTCGGCCGCAACATGGGCCACGAGCGGGACTACTCCGACGTCGTCGCCGCCGAGATCGACGGCGAGATGCGGGCGCTCATCGAGCTGGCCCACGACGAGGCCTGGGAGATCCTGGTGGAATACCGGGACGTCCTGGACAACATCGTGCTGGAGTTGATGGAGAAGGAGACCCTCTCCACCGCCGACATGGCCCGGATCTGCGCCCGGGTGGCCAAGCGACCGCCGATGGCTCCGTACAACGGCTTCGGCAAGCGTCAGCCCTCGACCGAGCCGCCGGTGCTCACGCCGGCGGAGAAGGACGCGCTGAAGGTGCAGGCCCAGGCCGACGGCGCCCAGGCGACGGTGGGCGGCGGCAGCTCGAACATCTCCAACAACTCGGACGGTTCGCACTGAGCACCGACCCGACGGCCAGTTCCCGGGAGCACCGGGGACTGGCCGTCTCCGCGACCGAGCCGGACGGCGACGACACCCTCGACTACGTCGCCGCGCGCCTGATCAGTGGCAAGCTCACCGGTCGGCCCGTCGAGGAGTCCATGGACCTCGGGCGGATCGAGAAGGCCGTCCGCGAGATCCTGATCGCCGTCGGGGAGGATCCGGACCGCGACGGGCTCCAGCAGACCCCGGCCCGGGTGGCCCGCGCGTACGCCGAACTCTTCGCCGGCCTCCGGGTCGACCCGGCCCAGGTGCTCAGCACCACCTTCGAGGCCAACCACGAGGAGCTGGTGCTCGTCCGGGACATCGACGTGATGAGCCTCTGCGAGCACCACCTGCTGCCGTTCCGGGGCAGCGCCCACATCGGCTACATCCCGGGGCCGGACGGCCGGATCACCGGCCTGTCCAAGCTGGCCCGGCTGGTCGAGGTCTTCGCCCGCCGACCGCAGGTGCAGGAGCGGCTCACCTCCCAGATCGCCGACCTGCTGATGGAGCGGCTCGCGCCGCGCGGCGTGGTGGTGGTGCTCGAATGCGAGCACATGTGCATGGCGATGCGCGGCATCCAGAAGTCGGGCGCCAAGACCATCACGTCCGCCGTGCGGGGCACCCTCCAGCGCGACGCCAAGTCCCGCGCCGAGGCGATGGCGCTGATCATCCACCGCTGACACCGCGACAGACCGGCCGGCCGCCCCGCGCAACCCGGGGTCGGCCGGCCGTCGCGCGTCAGCCCCGCCGACGCGGGCCCGCCGGGCAGTCCCGACGCCGCGCGGCCGTGAGGCGGTGCGAGCCGGGGAGGCGGCAGGGCCGTGAGGGCGCTGCGGGACCGTGAGGGCGCTGCGGGACCGTGAGGGCGCTGCGGGGCCGCTAGGGCGCTGCGGGGCCGCGAGGGACGAGGCGCTGCGGAGCGAGGTGGGGCGCGGTTCAGCCGGCCAGCATCGCGAGCAGCAGGCCCGCGCTGACCAGCACCGCCGGGACCAGGCACACCAGGGCGCCGAGCCGGGCCGTGCGCTCCACCCGGCCGCCCTCCGGCGGCGGGAAGAGCCGCCCGACACCGATCCAGCCCGCCGCGAACGCCACCGCCGGCATCGGCAGCCCGCAGACCAGCGCGACCACGCTGGCCGCCCCGGTGCCGGTCGCCACGAACAGCAACACCTGGACCGCCGGCACCAGCAGCGCCAGCGGCCCGTACACCAGCAGGTTCCGCAGGCGCGGCGGCCAGGCGGCCATCCGAGGCAGCCCGCGCGCGCGGAGCGTCGCGTCCGCGGCGTCCGCCCGGCCCCGCGCGGCGCGCAGGGCGGCCAGCACCGCCGCCGGCCCACCTGCCATCGACCGGACCGCCTCGGTCACCTCCGGCGGCGTCGGGACCAGCGAGATCGGCGGTACGCCCCGCTCGCGCAGCCGGGCCTCCTGCGCGGCCAGCCGGGTGCGTACGGCCGTCAACTCCTCGCGGGCGGCCTGCACCGACCGGGCCTGCTCACCGGCGGCGGTGGCCGCGTCGCGGCGCACCCCGTCGAGCTGGCGGGCGGCGGCCAGGTACTCGATCCACGCGGCGGACACCGCGTCGGCGCCCTCGACGGTTCCGGCCTGCCCGGCCGTGCCGGTGTGCTCCGGTGCGGGGGCGGCGCCGGAACGCTGCCGCCCCGGCGCGGCGTGCCCCGCCGCCGTCCCTGCCCCGCCCCGGGTCATACCGGCTCCCCCTCCTCGGCGAACGGAACCAGCACGGTGCCCTGCTCGCCGGGGCCGTCCCAGAGCACCGCACGGCCGGGTCGGGGCCGCCACTGCACCTGCCGACCGAAGACCGACGCGAGTTGCGCGCCCGGCAGGTCGACCACTGCCACAGCGGCGAGCTTGTCCACCTCGCCCTCCGGATCGAGCAGCGCCGCGAACGACGGCACCGTCCGCCAGCGGCCCAGCAGGTGCCGGCCGGT
Source organism: Micromonospora sp. CPCC 205546 (assembly GCF_036902715.1). Classification (NCBI taxonomy): domain Bacteria; kingdom Bacillati; phylum Actinomycetota; class Actinomycetes; order Micromonosporales; family Micromonosporaceae; genus Micromonospora; species Micromonospora sp. CPCC 205546. Next base: position 20,379 of record NZ_JBAKHL010000003.1, on the reverse strand, counting down.
GGGCGGCCCCTCCCGCAGCAGCGCCCGCAGCCGCTGCGGGGGAAGTTGCTCCGGCGTCGGCACGTCCAGTCCGAACACCACCAGGTAGGCCGGCGCGGCGTCGTCCACGGCGTCGAGCAGCCCGGCGAGGTCCACCCACTCCACCGGGTGCCGCCCGGACAGCTCGGCCGCCAACGCCTCGGCCACCGGCCGACAGTCCTCGTCCGGCGCGGCGAGCACGAAACGGGCGCTCCCGGGGGCGTGGTGCGCCGCCGCGCTGCGTGCCGCGGTGGCCAGCAGCCGGATCGCCTCCGGCCCCGGGCCCAGCACGGCGAGGTTCCGCCCGGGGGCCGGCCCGAGCGACACCGCGACGGTGGTGCGGGGCACGTCCACCGCCCGGCCCAGCAGGGCCGCGGGACCGGTCGCTCGGCCCGCCAGCGCGGCCCGGTGCCGGGGGTCGTTGCGCAGCAGCGGACGGGCGTAACCGGCGAAGACCACCGGCGGGGTGGCCCCCTCCGGGCGGGCCGACCAGAGCCGGTGCCGCAGCTCCTCGACGGTGTCGGGATGGTCCTGCGGGTCCGGGAACCGCACCATCCGCTCGTGGCCCCGGATCGCGCCCCGGGGCCCGCCGAGCCCGCCCGCGGTGTTCACCACCGCGCTGCCCACCGGCAGCCCCGCGGCCGAGTCGTTCGTCGGCTCCAGCACGGCGCCCCCGCCGGGCAGCGCCACCCGCACCGGGAACTGCCCCAGCACCGAGTCCCGGTCCGTACGCGAACCCAACCCCAGGTCGCCCTCGCCGGCCAGCACCAGGTGCACCCCGTACGCGCGCCCGGTGCGGGCCAGCGCGTCCAGGCGGGCGGCGGCGTCCGCAGCCAGCCGGTCCCGCTCGGCGAAGAGCAGCGGAAGGTTGTCGAGCACGCACACGACCCGGGGCATCATCCGGTGCTGGCGCAGCTCGGCGAAGCGCTGGCCGCCGGCCCGGGCGCCCGCCTCCTCACGCCGGCGCACCTCCGTCACCAGCTCGTCGAGCAGACTCAGCACGTACTCCCGGTCGGCGGCCATTGCGGCGGCGCGCACCTGCGGGATCCACGACCGGTCCCGTTCGGTCTGCAGGAACTCCACGAAGGACTCGGCGTCGGCGAGATCCGCAAGGTAGAGGACCAGCTCGTCAGGACCGTAGCGGGCGGTCAGGCCGAGCAGCGCGGTGGTGAGGAAGGTCGACCGACCCGCGCCCGAACGACCGCTGACCAGCCAGTGCGGCGTCAGATCCGTGAAGCCGAGCGACACCGGACGGCCACCGGCGTCCCCGACGGTCGTGGTCAGCCCGCCCGCGCCGCTCGCCGTCCACAGCTCCTCGTCGGCCGCCGGCAGCAGATCGGTCAGCGCCAGCCGGGAGCCCGCCTCGACCTGTGCGGCCAACCGACGGCAGACCGCGTCGACGAGTTCGGCCGGCGGCTCCGCCTCGACGAAGACCGGCGAGTTGAGTCCCCCCGGAGGATCGGCGCCCGGACCGGCGAACGACCCGCCCGGCGGGTCACCCAGCAGCGCGTACGCGGTGCGGACGGCCAGCGTCGTCGCCCGCGGCAGGGGCTCCCGGGCGTCCGCCGGGGGCCAGCCCGCCACGACGAGGTGCAGGCCGGCGGACCGGCCGGCCTCGGCCAGGGCCTCGATCCGGGCCAGGTCGGTGGACCCGGTCGACTCGGGCAGTGCGGCGATCACCAGCAACAGCGTCCGGTCGTGCCGGCGACGCCCGCTCGTGCCCGGGGCCACCCACTGCTCGGCCTCGGTGAGCACGGCCCGCAGACCCGCCACGTCCACCGCCGGGGGCGGCAGCAGGCCCGCGTCCGCGAGCGGCGCGAACGGCGCGAGGGCCGTGCCGGTCGCGTCCACCGCGCGGACCAGCAGCGCCCCGGCCGGGGTCGCCGCCAACAACCGCAGCAGTACGCTCCGTAGCAGCCCCGCCACCCGGGGGTCCCGGGCGTTGACGTCCGCCGAAAGGTGACCCGCGCCGAGCAGCGGCACCAGCGCGGGGAACCGGGCGTCGTCCAGCGGCGCCGCCGTCCCGACCCGGACGAAGGGAGGTGGTCCCTCACCGGCCGGTGTGGTCGGTGTCATCGTCTCCAGCGGAGCGCCCGCCCAACCGGGGGCCAGCACCGCCGCCGCGGACCGGAGGCGGTCGGCCAGTTCGTACTGGCGGCGCTGGTCGGCGGGGGCCGGCCGGGTGTCGTCGAGGACGCTCGCGGCGGCGGTCGCGGTGGCGGTGGCCCGCCTGTGCAGTGCGGCGGCGCGGTTGGTGCGAGCCTTCGGACCGGCCACCGCGTCCACCCCCTCTGCCCGAGGTTGGCAACCTCCCCGCGCAGAGACCGTAACCCAGGCGGGCCGACTCGTCAGGGATGCGCGGCGACACTGCGCCGGGGATGTCGTGGATCTCACCGATGGGCAGCAGTCCGTCACGATCCGCTGGATCTGGGGCATTGGGTCTACCGCGCCCAGCCGCTAGCCTCAGGGGGTGGAATCAGTGCAGCCCCCCGCCGGTTCCCAGGTCTCCCGCGTACCGGCGCAACGGCCCCCCTCCGACCACCTGGCGCCGCCCTCGCCGGCGCCGGCGCCGGAGCGGCCCCGGCGGCGGCTGCGTACCGTCCTCACCGTCGTCACGAGCATCGTCGTGGCGCTCTGCCTCGGCGGGGTGGCCGCCGGATACGTGCTCTACAACCGGGCGGCGGCACCGGACCGTGGATCGCCGGACGTCGCGATCGTGAACTATCTACAGTCTGCGCTTGTTTCACGCGACCAGAACCGGGCGCTGCTCTTCACCTGCGAAGGCCCACTTCATTCCATTGATGAACTTCGCTCACAGATCGAACGACGCGAGAAGGAACTGGGCACCAGTTTCTCGATCAACATCGAGAACATTGTGGTGTCCATGAACAGTTCATCGGCGGCTACGGTCACGGCGGATATCAGGCGGAGTGCTTCCGTCGATGGTGCCCACCAGAGCCTCACCGACCCGTGGCGTTTCGAAGTGCAGGACAGGGATGGTTGGCGCGTCTGCAGTGGAGCGCTAGCCAGGTGAACCGCTATTCGATCCAGAGCAGATGCACCGGAACCTCCAGTGTGGTGGGCGCCTGGCCCCGCCAGGCCCAGCGGTACCACTCCACCTCCGGCGTGACCCGAACGCAGATGTCGCCTTCCGCTCCGGAGTAGGTCTCGGTGACCGCCCGCAGGTTCCGGTGTTCGACGGCGTCCACGACGTGCACCACGCGGCGTCCCGTGACGGCATCCGACTCGAAGACCGGGGTCGGCATACGGTGCGCAGGGGCGTCCAAGGAGACCAGGCGGACGTTCGTGTCGCGGTTGATTGACGTGTCCCGCCGGGCCCCCACCGTCTCCACCCAGACCCTCTCGGCCGGAACCAGCGGCGCGAAGACCTCCACCTGGTCGGACTCCGCCCGATACCACTCGTGCTCGGGGATGACCGGCACGTAGGTCCGGCTATTCTGCACCACCCGGTCGTCGGCGCGGAGATCACCGCGCCAACCGAGTCCGGGCAGGCCGACCAGCACGCGCTGTCCGCGGAGTTCGACGCGGCTGGTGGCGGGCACGATCTCGATCGGTCGGGGTGACCTGGGCGTCCAGTCCGGATGGTCGGCGAACGGGTCGGGAAACGGCTCGTTCATGACGGCGAGCGTCTCATCCCGCGCCCTTGAGCGGCGCGCCGCGTGACCGCATGAACGGCACCGGATCGATGGCGCCCCGGCTGCTCCGATCCTCGTCCTTATGCACCTCGAAGTGCAGGTGCGGACCGGAGGAGTTGCCGCTGCTGCCCACTTCCCCGATGACCGCTCCGGCCTCGACGAGCTGACCGACCTTTACCCGTGGCTTGCTCACCATGTGGCAGTAGCGGGTGATGAAGCCGCCAGCGTGCAGAACGTCGACGAACCAGCCGCAGCCGCCCTTGTTCGGCCAGCCGTCGACGTTGCACGTGAGCCGGTTCCGATTGTCCGGATCGCAGCGGGACACCAGGACGCGTCCGGTGGCAGCGACCCGGATGTCGGCCCCCTTCGGGGCAGCGATGTCGACCCCGTTGTGCCCGGGCCGCCTCGCGGTGCGGAAGCCTGAGCCTACGCCGCCCGGGATAGGAGCGGTCCAGCCCGAGGCGGCGATCTGCCCGGCGGCGGCGCGATCACACGCCTTCTTACCGTCAATCAGCGCGATCCGGGCGGCTCCGCCGGCCAGCGCGTTGACGATTTGGGCGGCGACGCCCTCGTGCTTGGCGTACGCGTCCGGGAAGGCGCTGATCTGCACGGCCTGCGCCGCCCGGGTCAGCGACATCGTCTCCCAGCCGGGTACCTTGACCAGCTTCTCGTAGAACTTCCGGGCGGCGTATTCGGGCGTCATCCGCTGCGCCACAGTGCCCCAGCCCGCCCTCTGCTGGAACAGCCCGACGGAGTCGTGGTCGGCGCCGACGCCCTCGTTGGGCAGGCCCTCAGATTCGCCGACGGTCCGGTTCGCCAGGTTGAGAAGTCGGGACTCCTGCATGGCAGTTGCCACAGCGATGACCCATCCGCGTGGCGGCACCTTCATCTCCTGCCCCGCCTTGATGATCCTTGCTGCATTGCGGAGCTGACGTTCGCCGTAGTGAGATATCCGAGGCATGTTGCCCACTACGGTGACCTGGGCATCCTCCTTGCAATCCTGGCTGGCTAACGTCATGCCGGCATCAGAGTCGCCGCCCAGTTCGGTGAGCAAGAAGGCACCCGCACCGCCGGTGCAGCAGAGCAGGGCGAGCGCCGCTGTCAACGCGGCGGCCAGTGCGCCGAGCCGGAGTTGCCGACTGCGGGACTGTGTCTCGTCGCTCATGCTTGCTCCCAGTCCACGGCGTCCACCAGCCACCGCCCGTCGGGCGCCACCAGTTCGAGGCGGAGCCGTCCCGTGTCCAGCGGAACCAGCACCTCGACAAAGTTCTCGGTTCTGGGCTGGAGCGTGACGTCGCCGTCGACCTGACCGGCCGGTACCCCGGAGGGGTCGACGCCGGCCAGCTTGTCGGTCAGCGCCGGGGTCGACAGGGGACGTAGTCCTTCCTGCCACCGCTGCGCCGTGATGCCCGGCTTCCCGAGCCAGGCGGCAACAAAGCGCTCGGCGGTCTGCTCGGGCGTGAGTTCGTTGGGGCGAGTCACCGGGGAGGGGGGAGCGCCAGTGGAGAATGCCCCGTCGTCGCCGGCGGTCGGGTCGACCGTGGTGATCGGTCGGTTGGGACGGTTGCTGAGCCCGGAGGTGGGATCGCCGGGCCCGGACACCAGCCGCGCCGCTCCGATGACCCCGAACACGAGGACGGCGATGCCGATCGCGATGCCGAACCGGGACCGGAGTACCCGGGTGACGAGGAATTCGACCGCCCGTCGCACCGCACTCACCGCGCCTCGGACCGGATTCGCGGAGTGGACCGGTCAGGCGCGCGTTCCGGGGAGCCGGGGCGATAGATGGCGAACGATGGGCTCTCGTCCGGCACGTCCGGTTCCGTCCAGGTGGCCGGCTGCCGCCGCCGGGGCCGGGGCGCGACCGGGCGTGAGGCGCCTCGGTCCTCGGTCGGCGCCGCCTTCTCGGCCGCCGGCTCGCGGCCGTCGGGCCGCTGCCGCTCCCTCCCGCCGACGGTGTGGGCCTGCCGCTCCTGCTGACCCGAACGCGCGTGCGCCGGGTCCTCCCGCCTGGCCTCGGGCCGCAAGGTGGACCGCTCTGCCACGACGCCACGACGCCGGCCCATCGCCGGCTCGGCCGTGCCGCCGGGTTCAGCGACGTCGAGCCTGGCGGCGGTGCGCATGTCACGGAAGAAGCGCCGGTGCCACGAACCGGCCGAGCTGACTGCCTCGCTGTTGTCCTTGCCCCCGAGCTGGGTGATCCGCCGGTAGGGGCGTAGCAGCAGCCAGCCGACCACGCCGCAGAGCCAGACCAGCACCACCTGGAGCCATCCGGGCAGGGTAGGAGTGCTCATGATGAGGTCGACCGCGAAGAGATAGATGGCGGCACCGGTGCCGAAGATGGCGATGTTGAAGACTGCGGCGACCACCGCGTTCGCCAACCGCCGCAACCCGGCACTCGCCGGGCGCATCAACCCCACCGTGCCGAGGATCGGCGCGGCGATCACCGCCCAGCGGAAGATCAGGAAGCCCAGAAGTACCAGCAACGAGGCGGTCAGGTCGAACATGGCGAACAGCACGGCGGCCAACACCGCGATGAACCCGGCACCGACCCGGTCCATGTCCCGGACACCCTGGAGATACTCGTACGCCTCGGGGTCCTCTTCCTTGATTTGTTCGGCCACCTTCATCCACTGCTGCTGCTTGGCCTCGATGGTGGCTTGACGTGTCGCGGGGTTTGCGCGCATGGATTGCGCCTCGCCCCAGGTCAGGGATCGGGCGTCGTAGAGGGCCGGCCCGTATTTCTTAGCGGTTTCGCTGTCCGCCGACCCCAGGACGCCCCGTAGCCAGTTCCGGTACAGCATGGATTCCGTAGCCGTATCGCTGGCTCGGACGGCGGGCGGACGGTTGTCCTTACAGCGTTCCGGATTGGGGTCGATGCATCGGCCAGGCGCAGGTTCCTTTACCTGCGGGCCGACCGCGTCGTGCACCACGCCTAGGGTGGTGACGAGGGTGCCGTCGGCGATGTTGGCCGACTTGACCGGCCAGGCGGCTAGGGCGGTCACCGCCACCATCACCAGTAGCGCCCAACCCGCCGTGGTCATCGCATTGCTCATGTCGGACTGGCGGGACCGCCATAGCAAGTACAGGCCGACCACGCAGAGGGTGACGATGCCGAAGACGCTGAACACCTTCTGGTAGACGGCCTTGGTCGCCTGGTCCACCAAGGGGTCGGCCCAGCCCCACATCGAGCGCGGATCCCAGGCACGTTCCCGCAGTGCGTTGGAGGCGCCGATCACCGCAGTGGCAATCATGAACTCGCCATTGGCAACAGTGGTGGTGAACTTGTAGTCCGGGTGGAGAACAGTCGAGGCACAGCCGATGTCGTACGTCGTGTAGCTGTACCCGGCGTATCCGTAGAGGCTGTATCTGCCAGTGATGCCAGCAGAGGATTCGGGTGGGGAACTGGCGAACCAGCCGGCCAGACCCGCATCGGGAGCTCCAGGCGTTGGCGGCTCAAGGCACTCCGCCCGGGCTGCCGACACCTCCTTCAGTTTGGCGACGCAGGCGCGGAAGTCGGCTTGCCACTCGGGGGTGGTACAGAGGTCGGCCTTCGCCTGGGCCGTCAGTGGTGCGGGGGCGGCCGCCATGGCCCCGACGGCCGGCCAGCCGATGGTCGCCCCGGCGAGTACGCCGAGCGCGAGCAGGAACGCCGCCAACCGTGCCCTGGCCCGCGCCATGTCACGCCTCCATGTTCGGCAGGATGGCCGGCAGCACACCGGCCGCCGCGGCGATGGCGGCGGGGGTGGTGTCGAGGTGGTCCAGCAGCCCCTCGACGTACGAGACGTCGACCCGGACCTTCTGCACCCTGCCGTCGACGTCGCGCATGACGAACTCGCGGAAGCCGAGCCGGGTCGCGCTGGTGGCGTCGGCGGCGGAGAGGGAGGCCAGGGTCGCCTCGTAGCCGTCGTTGACCGGCACCCGCAGCAGCCTGAGTGCTTCGGAGGCGATCTCCGCGTCCTCGGCGATCCGGCCCACGAATACGGTCGAGACCAGGTTCTGCACGTCGAGGCCGAGGATGTCCTTCGGGTTCTGGGAGGCCACCAGCGCGGCGAGGTTCCACTTGCGGGAGTCGCGCGCGAGCCGGACCAGGAACGACCGCCCGGAGCGCCAGCCCTCCATGAAGTGCGCCTCGTCCAGGCCGACCAGCTTGCGCGACGACATCGAGCCGCCGTAGCAGCGGCGTACGGCGAGCCGGTGCGCGGTGTGCAGCATCGGCAGGGCCAGCGCCTCCTCGGCGGACCAGTATTCCCGCTCGATCTTCAGGTCGGGCAGTCGCAGCCCGGCCATGGTGATCACGGTGAGCGCGGCGTCGGCGCCCAGCAGTCCCTCCGGTGGCCGGCCGAAGAAGAGCATGGCCAGCGGCATCTCGGCGGTGTCCAGCAGCAGGTTGGCCAGTTCCTTGCCGGCGTCGTCGTCGAGCCGGCTGAGGCAGGCGACCACGTCGTCCAGGGTGGAGGTCTCCTCCGCCGGCACCTGGCGTACGGCGTGCCGGAAGAGGGTGGCGGTGGACGCCTCCCGGGCCACCTGCGGGGGCACCAGCATCATGCAGATGTCCTGCACCAGCATCCGCCGCTCGGCCCGGGCGTTGGAGACCGCGATCTCGAACTCGCGGTCGCCCGAGGCCCCGGTGCCGAACTCGCTGCGCAGCGGCGTCGGGATGAGCGAGTACGGGGCCAGGGTGCCGTGCTCGGAGCCGGTCAGGTTCAGCACCCGCGCGTACGGGCGCAGCTCCGGCATGGCGCAGAGCCGGGCGAGCGGGCCGGACGGGTCGAGCAGCGTCACCTGCACCCCGCGACGGGCCGCGAGGTAGCCGAGCGCGCCGAGCAGGGTCGACTTGCCGCCGCCCGGTTCGGCGACGAAGACGGCGAGCCCGGAGCGTTCGCGTACTTCCATGGGGAAGTGCAGGTCGAGGAAGACCGGCCGGCGGCAGGTGCCGGCGGTGCGCCCGATGAGGTCGCCGCGCCGGTCGCCGACGGTGGAGGCGGCCTGGGGGAGCGCGGCGGCGAGCAGGTTGACCGGCATCCGCCGGACGTAGCCGGTGTTGGCGATCGGCTCGCCCGGGATGAACTCGCGGGCCAGCCAGTCCTGGTTCTTCGGGTGTTGCAGCGAGATCCGCAGCTCGCGGGCGTAGAGCTGGATCAGCCGGCGGGCCCGCTCCAGGCACTCCTCGCGGTTGCGGCCGCCGACGGCGATCCGGTGCCAGCCGTGCGCGCGGGCGGAGTCGACCGGCAGCCCGGTCGTCATCTCGTCGCCGATCACCAGGGCGCGCTTGGCCAGCCGCTCCAGCTCGGGCGGGGCGTCGATGCCGTGTTCGGCGTAGTCGAGCTGCTGGGAGCGGATCATCCGCAGCCGGTGTTCGAGGTTGCGGAAGGAGTCACCCGAACCGAGGATGTCGACGCGGGTGGAGAGCTCCATCGGCCACGGCAGCCGCTCGTGGAAGTGCAGCCAGGGCTCGTGCCGCTCGGGGATCTCCAGCGGCTCCATCCGGCCGACCGCCAGCACCGCGACGTGCCGTTCCTCGCCGGTCATCCGGTTGACCAGCTTGACGGTGGAGCCGTAGGGGGTGCGGTAGCGCTCGACCTGCTCGGTGAGGGCGAGCAGGTCGCCGCGTTCCCACTGCCCGTCGGTGAGCGGGGACAGCTCCCCGGGCGGCGCCATGCACAGCGCCACCGAGCGGTAGAGCAGCCACTCCAGTTCCTGGGCGGTGACCCGCCGGCCGCGCATGCCGAACGCGCCGAGCACCTCGTCGAACTGCTCGACGGTGCGGCCGAGCTTGCGGCGCTCGCCGTCGGCCACGCCGCGGCCGAAGGTGCGCAGCAGCCGCTCGGTGAGCGAGTCGCCGAGGGAGCGACGGGCGAAGGTGACGCCGAGATAGGTCTGCCCCTCGGCGTGGTTGACCGAGAGCAGGTGCCGCTGCGCGGCCACCAGGTGGTCGCCCCAACCGGCGGTGCCGGGGACGTCGGGCAGCGGCGCGGCGGTGTGCGCGTCGATGGTGCGGGCCCACTCGTCGGCCGGGAACGGCCGGGTGGTGCGCCGCAGGTGCAGCCGGAAGCCCGCCAGGCCGGCGTACTGCTCGGAGATCGCCGAGAGCAGGGCCTCCCGTTCCGCGTCGGGCCGGAAGGCCCAGCGCACCTCGGGCAGCCAGTACCAGGCGGTGACGGTGTTGGGGGTGAAGGTCAGGTGGCCGGCGATCTCGGTGATGGCGAGCTCGACCGCCGGGTCACGGTCACCGAACTTCATCTTCGGCGGCTTGACCCGGACGGGCTTGGTGGCCTGGTTGCGCCGACCGGCGGAGCGCTGCCGCGGCGGCGCCACCTCCCGGCCGGACCGCTCCGTCGGGCGTTCCCCGCCGCGGCGGGACGTCGGCTCGGGCGCCGGGGCCGGCGCGGGCGGTTCGAGCGGTGCCGCCTGCAGAGGCACCGGATGGGCGGGCGGGGGCGCCGCGGCGGCCGGCGCGTCCTGCGCCGGGACGCGGAGCGTGGGGAGCCGGTCCCCGGGCTGGTGCGGCACCCGGGACCTGGCCGGTCGGGCCGGCGGCTCGTAGGGGGTGGCCGGGAGCCGGTCGACGGTCGGTGCGGACCCGACGGGCGCCCGCTCGGCGGCTTCGCCGGACAAGGCCGCGTCCGTGGGGTGGGCCGCGTCGCCCGGGTGGCCCGCCTGCAGGGGCGGCGGCGGGGGAGTGGGCGCCGCCGGGAGCGCCGCCGGGGCGGCCGGTTGCGGCGGGGCGGCGGGGTGCTGACGCCCGCTGGCCCGCTGCGGGGGTGCCGTCGGCCGGGGCGCGCCGGGACGCGTACCGCCGAACAGGTCGAGGAAGGGCGAGTCGATGTCGGCGCTGTCGCCGGTGCCGGGCTGTGGCTCGGCCGGCGGCGTCCGACGTGGCGCCGGACGGGGGGCCTGGAAGACACCCACGCCACCGTGCCCGGGTGTCGTCACCAGGGCCGGGTCCAGGGCGGCAGCCTCATCCGCCTCGGGATCGTGAACGTAGTCGAACGACCGCGCACGGTTACCATGCGGGACGGCCGGGCGCCCTGCCGGGGAACCCGGCGTGGAACTGCGATTCATGCGACCGCCTCATCCGCGTCGTTCGACTGCCTGGTCGGGGTGCGACCGGTCATGCCAGTTCCTCCCGGATCCTGATCCGACTGCCGACCAGGCGGGGATCCCGCTGCTCCGCGGCCGGCTCCCGGGTCCGCCGCCAGTCGGTCAGCGCGGTGCGGATCACCATGCGCGCGGGCCGGTCCGGGTCGACGTACCGGAAGATGAACGAGGTGCTCACGATGGCGAGCGCGATCTCCCAGGCGGGGAAGAGTTCGACCTGCAGCGTGAACAGCCAGTGGATGAACATGTAGAGGGGAACAAGCAGCATGAACAACCCGTACTGGGCGTACGGCAGGTGGACGGGAAGGGTGTAGCCGGGCGGCCCGAGGTAGACCAGGCGAGCCCGGTAGATGTCGTCGTCGGTGCGCAGCCGCATCTCGTGCCCGCGCCTATTCGAAGATCAGGTCGATCAGGTAGTCGCCGATGAAGAAGAGTGTGGCGGCCCCGGCGATGAAGGCGAGCCCGACGATCGCGATCGCCGAGCTGGTGAGGACCTTCGAGATCTCACCCCGGCTGGCCCGTCCGATGAAGATGACGCCCAGCACGGCCAGCAGGATCGGCGCGATCTTGCTGGCGAAGAACGTGACGACACCCTCGGTGTCGATGCCCTTGGGCGCAGGCTCGGCGAGTGGAGTCGACGCCAGGGTGGAGAGCGTGTGGGCGGCGGCGGACGTCGCCGTCTCCATCAGCTCGATGGCGATCACTGGAACCTCCCCAAGTCGCGGCCCGCGGCGCCGCGGTGGTGCAGTAGGCATGCCTGGCGGGAACGGTGCTCCCGGTGCGCAGCGTCGGCGACCCTGCGTTCGTCACCCACCACGGAGGGTGGTGAGCTTTGGGCGGATTTTCCCGCTTCGGCCCTCCCTCCGGGCTTCGCCATCTCGATGCCGGGCAGTTCCAAAGCGTACGGGCACCCACTGTTTGCGACAAGCCGCGAAGAGTCTGCCCGATCCGACCCGGACGACCGATCGTACACCTGTTCGAATTGCCATGTCACCACCCTCGACCCGGCCCTGCCCGGGGCGCCGCGGCCGACCGGTACCGTCTAGCCGTGACCGATCTGGTACGGGCCGCGGCCCCGGTGGTGATGGGCGTCCTCAACGTCACGCCCGACTCCTTCTCCGACGGCGGACGGTACGCCGACCTCGACGCCGCCGTCGGACACGGCGTGCGCCTGCGGACCGACGGCGCCCACCTGGTGGACGTCGGGGGCGAGTCCACCCGGCCCGGCTCCGACCGCGTCGACGCGGCGACGGAGACGGCACGGGTGATCCCCGTGATCCGGGAACTGACCGCCGCCGGAGTGCCGGTCAGCATCGACACCACCCGGGCGCGGGTGGCCGAGGCGGCCCTCGCCGCCGGGGCGACCGTGGTCAACGACGTCTCCGGCGGTCTCGCCGACCCCGACATGGCCCGGGTGGTCCGTGACGCCGGCTGCCCCTGGGTGCTCATGCACTGGCGGGGCCACTCCCGCCAGATGGGGGAGCTGGCCCGCTACGCCGACGTGGTCGCCGACGTACGCGCCGAACTGGGCCGCCGCGTCGACGAGGCGCTGCGCGCCGGGGTCGGCGCCGACCGCATCGTCGTCGACCCGGGCCTCGGCTTCGCCAAGACGGCCGCGCACAACTGGGAGTTGAGCAGGCGCCTGCCCGAACTGCTGGACCTCGGCTTCCCGCTGCTCTTCGCGTCCAGTCGCAAGTCCTACCTGGGGCGGCTGCTGGCCCGCCAGGACGGCACCCCCCGTCCCACGGACGACCGCGACGTGGCCACCGTCGCCACCAGCCTGCTCGCGGTGGCGGCCGGCGCCTGGGGCGTACGCGTGCACGACGTCCGGGCCACCGTGGACGCCCTCGCCGTCTGGCAGGCCACCGGCGCGCCCCGCCTGGCACCCGCGTCCACCGGTGCGGCCCACGCGAGCCCCGGGGGCGCCGGACGGCCGGACCGTGGCGCCGAGTACGGAGGAGACCGATGACCGACCGGATCCAGCTGACCGGCCTGCGGGCGCACGGCCGGCACGGGGTGTACGACTTCGAGCGCGAGCAGGGGCAGGACTTCGTCGTCGACGCCGTCCTGGAGATGGACCTCGCCCCGGCGGCCCGCTCCGACGAGGTGCGCGACACCGTCCACTACGGCGAACTCGCCGAGCGGCTGGTCGCGGTGGTGACCGGCGAGCCGGTCAATTTGATCGAGACGCTCGCCGACCGGCTGCTGACCGTCTGCCTGGCCGATCCGCGGGTCGAGGCCGCCACGATCACCGTGCACAAGCCGGAGGCGCCCGTCCCGCACGCCTTCACCGACGTGGCCGTCACCATGACGCGGCGGCGCGACCGGTGAGCCGCGCCGTGCTGTCCCTGGGCAGCAACCTCGGCGACCGGCTGACCTACCTGCGCTGCGCCGTCGCGGCGTTCGGCGACAGCGTGCTGCTGGTCTCCGGTGTCTACGAGACTCCACCGTGGGGGGACGCCGACCAGCCCGCGTACCTCAACGCCGTGCTGCTCGCCGAGGACCCGGCCGCCGGCCCGTACGACTGGCTGGAGCGGGCCCGGGCGGCGGAGCGCGCCGCCGGACGGACCCGCGACCCGCAGCGGCGTTTCGGGCCGCGCACCCTGGACGTGGACGTCATCGCCGTGTGGACCGACGGCGACGAGCCGGTGCTCAGCGACGACCCCGAGCTGACCCTGCCGCACCCCCGGGCCCACCTGCGGGCCTTCGTGCTGCGGCCGTGGATCGACCTGCAGCCGTACGGGCGGCTGCCCGGACACGGCTGGCTGACCGACCTGCTCAACACCGGTCCCGCGGCGGGGGACGCGCTGGATCTGCGTCCCCGGCCGGATCTGGCGATAGAGTCGACGGCATGACCCAGTGGAGCCGGCCGGCATGACGCAGGCGCAGTCCCCAGGACCGGGCGGTGCGGGCCCCGGGCGCTCCCGGATGGGCCCCACCCGGATCTCCACCCTCGTGGTGGCCGCCCTCGGCGCCGCCGCGGTGGCCTGGTTGCTGATCAGCACCCTCTACTACGACTACCTGCCCGACCTGCCCTGGCTGCCGGTGGTCACGCTCGCCGCGCTGGCCGTGCTGGAGGCGTACGCCGCTGTCAACACCCGCAGCCGCATCGAGCGCAGGCCGGGGCACGAGCCGGTCAACCCGCTGCTGGTGGCCCGGTTCGTGGTGCTGGCGAAGGCTTCCGCGCTGGCCGGCGCGATCTTCACCGGGTTCTACGCCGGGCTGACCGGTTGGCTCTTCGTGGAGCGCACCGACGCCGCGATGGACGACCGGCCGATCGCCGGTGCCGGCCTGCTCGCGGGGCTGGCGCTGGTGGGTGCGGCGCTCTGGCTGGAGCGCTCCTGCCGGGTTCCGGAGCAGGAGGACGACGAGGACCGCGAGCCCGGCGGCCGGGAGGGCCGCCCCGGCCGACGCTGATCCCGGGGGGTTACGCCCGGCCCCCGGCGCGGGTACGGTGCCTGCGACCGAGAGCAACGCCGCCCCGGTCCGCCCGCGCGTCGGACCCCGTGCACGGGCGGCCACGTGGAGGGCGGCGTCATGCGGTACGACGAACCGGGGCGTGAGCCGTCCCCCGAGCCCTCGTCCGGCATCCCCGCCTCGGTCCTCGAGAACGTCTTCGACGACCCCGCGCACGGCGAGCCCGGCCGCGACCGGTTCGGCGTCCACGTCGCCTGGGAGTTGCTGCTCCTGCTCGGCCTGGGTGCCCTCACGTACCTGCTCTGGGCGGAGGACCCGGGCGCGCTGCGCGGCGACGGGCTGCGCTCCCTGCTGCTCGACGCCGTCGTGCTCGGGCTGCTGGCGCTGGCGGCCGGGCTGACCCTGCGTACCGCCGCGGTGAACCTGGCCGTCGGCCCCGTCGCGGTCGCCGCGGCGCTGCACGTGGCCGAGCAGGGCGACCGGGGCGTCAGCGCCGCCGCCGGCCCGGCCCTGCTGGTCGCCGCGCTGGGCGGGCTCGCCCTGGCGCTGGTCGTGGTGGTGCTGCACGTTCCCGGCTGGGCCGCGTCCCTAGCCGGCGCGGCCGGGGTGATCGTGTACGTCCAGCAGCGCTCCGCGCCGGTCCTGCCGCAGGGCGACTACGACCCGGAGCGCGGTGCCCTGCACCTCTTCGTCGGGTTCGCGGCCGTCGCGGTCCTCGGCGGCCTGTTCGGTTCCGTGCGGGCCGTCCGCCGGATGGTCGGCCGGTTCCGCCCGGTCGTGGACCCGGCCCGTCGCCGGGGCGTGGTGGCGGCGGTGGTCACCTCGGGCGCGCTCGTCGGCTCCACGGTGCTGGCCGCGCTGGCCGGCATGCTCGTCGCCAGCCGGGACATCGCCCCGGTGGCACCGGATCCCGGCCTGGATTGGACGGTGCTCGCGGTCGGCCTGGCGCTGCTCGCCGGCACCAGCGCCTTCGGCCGGCGCGGCGGCGTCTTCGGCACGCTGCTGGCGGTCTGCCTGGTGACGGTCCTCCTCGCGTACGCCCGGACCCGGGGCTGGACGGTGAGCCGGTGGGCGGTCGGCGCGGCGGCGCTCGGCGTCGGGCTGCTGGTCACCCGGCTCGTCGAGGCGTACGGGCGGCCGGCGACCGGGGCGGCGACGGAACCGGTACCCACCGGGGACGGCCGGATCGGCGCGGGCTGGACGGCGCCCCCGCCGGACCCGGTCGGCGACTGGCCGCCCGCCGTGCCCAGACGGTCCTCCGAGAGCCCGGTGGACCCGTGGAGCGATCCCGGCTGGGAGAGCGGTCCGCGCCGGTGGGACGCCGGCGAGCGGTGAGCCGGTGCCGCGTCCACCGGGCCGGTGGTGATCTCGCCGGTTAGGCTCGGCGGCATGACCGACACACCTTCGACCTCCGCCGGCCCGTCCTTCGAGCAACTCGACGCGCTGTCCACCGAGGAGCTGCGGGAGCAGGCGTTCGCGGTCGCGCGGGAGCGCCGCGACGTGCGCTTCTTCTGGTCGGTGCTGCGGCACCTGCCGAACGCCGACGAGGCCGCCGCCCTCGACGGCGCGCCCAACTCCGTCGGGCCGACGATCGACGAGGCAGCGGCCCTGTGGCGGGAGCTGACCGGGCACGGCTACGAGGAAACGGCTCCGCTGCTGCGGGCCGCGTTCATCGACTACCTGATGAAGCACCCGCGACGGTGACGTCGACCGACGGTCACGGGCAGGTTTGCCCACCGCGGTCCGCCGGGAACTGAGCCGATCATGGCGCTCACCAACCCGTCACGGACCGGCGGTCGCTACGGGACGGCGGCGGGCACGGGCGCGCTCGCGGCGCTCCTCCTGGTCGCGGTCTGCGGCAGCCCGGCGTACGTCGGCTGGGCCGCCGGCACCGACCCGAACTCCGCCGGCGGCTGGTACCTGCAACTGCTCTCCTGGCCGTCGTGGCAGTTCAACGGGGACGGGGCGAGCGGCGGCCTGCTCGTGGCGAACCTGCGGGCCGTCCTGCTGGTCGTCCTCGCGGCGCTATTCCTCTACCTGTTGCCCACCTCGCAGGTGGCCCGCGTGCAGGGGTCGGGTACGCAGTTCTTCTCCGGGTGGGCCGCGTACGTCCTGGCCGGTGGCTTCGCCTCGCTGCTCGCCGCCTTCCTCGGCCCGGAGCCGTCGCTGCTCACGGCGATCCAGGCGGGCGGCGCGGGCGCGACCTACGGCTTCCTCTCCGGTTGGATCATCGGCGCCGCCAGCCTCGGCGGCCGCGCCTGACCCGGCGGTCCCTCAACGCCCGGGTCCGCCCAGTTCGAGCAGCCGCGCCCGGCTGAGCACGCCGACGGGCCGCCCGCCGTCGGTCACCACGACCCGGTCGGCGGCCGTGGTCAGCAGCACCCCCAGGGCGTCGTACGCCGAGCCGCCGAGCGGCATCGTCGGCAGGTCGGCCACCCCGGTCTCCGGCAGCGGTTCGACGGCCTCGCCGGTGACCGGGGTGACCGCCAGCCGGCGGATGCCCCGGTCGGCGCCCACGAACTCCCGGACGAAGGGCGTGGCGGGCGCACCGAGCACGGCGGTCGGAGTGTCGTACTGCTCCAGCCGCCCACCCTCGGAGAGCACCGCGATCCGGTCGCCGAGCCGGACCGCCTCGTCCAGGTCGTGGGTGACCAGCACGATGGTCTTGCGCACCTCGGCCTGCAACCGGAGGAACTCCTCCTGCAACCGGGTCCGCACGATCGGGTCGACGGCCGAGAACGGCTCGTCCATCAGCAACACCACCGGGTCGGCGGCCAGCGCCCGGGCCACCCCGACCCGCTGCCGCTGCCCGCCGGAGAGCTCGTGCGGGTATCGGCGGCCGAACGTGGCCGGGTCGAGGCCGACCAGCTCCAGCAGCTCGTCGACCCGGCGGCGGCTGCGCTGACGCGGCCAGCCGAGCAGCCGGGGCACGGTGGCGACGTTGGCGCTCACCGTCTGGTGCGGAAAGAGCCCGACGTTCTGGATGACGTAGCCGATCCGGCGGCGCAGCCGGACCGGGTCGACCCGGGTGACGTCCTCGCCGCCGAGCAGGATCCGGCCGGCGGTCGGCTCGATCAGGCGGTTCACCATCCTGAGCACGGTGGACTTGCCGCAGCCCGACGGCCCGATCAGCACCACCAGTTCGCCGGCGGCGATGTCCAGGCTCAACTCGCGTACGGCCTCGGTGCCGTCCGGATACCGCTTGCGGATGCCCTCGAGCGTGATCGACGCCGCGCGCGGTTCGGCGGGGGCGGTGCCCTCCGGGGTAACGTCCACACATGTCCTTCCGCCTGAGCTACCGGGCCGACCCGGGTAACCCCTGGTTCTCCTGGCAGTACGTGCGGGACAACTCTGACACGATCCTCGCCGCCGTGCGGGAGCACGCCTCGCTGACCGCTCGCGCGGTGCTGATCGCCGCGCTGATCGCGCTGCCGCTGGCGGTGGCCGCGTACTGGTACCGCTCGCTCTCCGGGCCGGTCCTGGCCCTCACCGGCGTGCTCTACACGGTGCCGTCGCTGGCGCTCTTCGCGTTCGTCGCGCCCTACCTGGGCATCGGCACGCTCACCGCGCTCAGCGTGGTCGTCCTCTACGCGCTGCTGGTGATCGTCCGCAACGCCGTCGCCGGGCTCAACCAGGTGCCCCCCGAGGTCCGCGAGGCGGCGGAGGGGATGGGCTACGGCCGCTGGGGCCGGCTGTTCCGCGTCGAGCTGCCGCTGGCCCTGCCGGGCATCCTCACCGGGCTGCGGCTGGCCACCGTCTCCACCGTGGCCCTGGTGACCGTGGGCGTGGTGATCGGGCGCGGCGGCCTGGGGCAGCTCATCTTCGCCGGCTTCCAGAACAACTTCTACAAGGCGCAGATCATGACGGGGACGCTGCTCTGCGTCCTGCTCGCCCTTGTGCTCGACCTGGCCCTGGCCGGGGCGGGCCGGCTGCTGACCCCCTGGCTGAAGCGGTCCCGGTGAGCGCGAGGAACGCAGCGCAGCGGAGTCCCGCAGTCGTGAACGAAAGGTGGCTCCGGTGAGCGCGAGGAACGCAGCGCAGCGGAGTCCCGCAGTCGTGAACGGAAGGTGGCTCCGGTGAGCGCGAGGAACGCGGCGCAGCGGAGTCCCGCGGTCGTGAACGAAAGGTGGCTGCGGTGAACCCGGTCGAGGCGGCGATCGTCTGGCTCAACGACCCGTTGAACTGGACGAACCCGGGCGGCATCCTGGACCGGCTCGGCGAGCACCTGTCGATGTCGGCGGCGGCGGTGGCGCTCGGCTGCCTGGTCGCCTGGCCTGTCGGGCTCTGGCTCGGGCACACCGGCCGGGGCGGCGGGCTGGTGCTGCTGGTGTCCAACGTGTCGCTGGCCGTTCCCACGCTCGCCCTGCTCACCATCCTGCCGCTGACCTTCCTCGGCTTCGGCAGGCCGTCGGTGGTGGTCGCGCTGGCGGTCTTCGCGGTGCCGCCGCTGCTGGCCAACGCGTACACGGGGGTGCGGCAGGCCGATCCGGAGGCCCGCGACGCGGCGCGCGGGATGGGCTTCTCCGGCTGGCAACTGCTGCGTCGCGTCGAGCTGCCGCTGGCGGTGCCCTACCTGGCGGCCGGCTTCCGCACGGCGTCGGTGCAGGTGGTGGCGACCGCTGCGCTGGCGTCCTTCGTCAACGGCGGTGGCCTGGGCCAGATCATCCGGGCGGGCTTCGGGCTGGACATCGCCGCCGGCGGCGGGCAGATCATCGCCGGTGGTCTGCTGGTGGCCGGGCTCGCCATGCTGCTGGAACTGGTGCTGGCCCTGGTCGAGCGGCTGGTCACGCCGCGCCCGCTACGGGCGTACGGGCGTCGGGCGGGCCGCCGGGCGGCGCAGGCGGTGGCCGGCGGCTGAGCGCCGCCCACCCACCCGGAGCCGCGCCCGGGCGGTACGCGACGGCGAATCCGGCTCACCTCCGGTGACGATCCGGTGACGAACTTCCCCTCGGGTTGTCGGTGCCGCGTGCAAGATGTTGGGGTGGGAGACCCGGGCACCGCACTGCGAGCCGCCCGTGGGACACAGCGGGCGGCGGACCAGATCGCCCGTCGGACACGCGGCCGGCCCGGCAGGGTCGCGCCGGGACACGGAAGGCGGGCACTGAATGCGCGCACGTACACGCCTGGCCGTCGGCGCGGTGGGAGCCCTCGCCGCGGCGGGGATGCTGACCGGCTGCGGCGACGCCGGCTCCTCCGGCACGGACGCCCCCGAGCAGGCGGCCTCCGGGGCCGGCTGCGCGCCGGTCGCCGGTGACCGGCTCGTCGTGCTCGACGACGACAAGAAGCTCCAGAACACCGACAACGTGCTCCCGGCGGTCAACGCCGACGCGGCCGACCCGCAGCTCATCGCCGCGCTGGACAAGGTCTCGGCCGCGCTCGACACCCCGAAGCTGATCCAGCTCAACAAGGCCGTCGACGTGGACCGTAAGACGGCGCAGAAGGCGGCCGAGGAGTTCGCGGCGGCCAACGGCGTCACGGCGGGCATCACCAAGGGGCCCGGCGGGCGGATCGTGATCGGCGCGGCCAACTTCACGGAGAGCCAGATCCTGGCCGAGCTCTACAAGATCGCGCTGACCGCCGCCGGCTACGACGCCAAGGTGCAGCAGATCGGCAACCGCGAGCTCTACGAGCCGGCCCTGGAGAAGGGCGAGATCCAGGTGATCCCGGAGTACGCGGCGACCATGGCCGAGTTCCTCAACACCAAGGCCAACGGCAAGGACGCCCCGCCGGTGTCCTCGCCGGAGCTGGACAAGACCGTCGCGGCGCTCAAGGCGGCCGGCGACAAGGTGGGCCTCGTCTTCGGCACGCCGGCGGCGGCGCAGGACCAGAACGCGTTCGCCGTGACCAAGGCGTTCGCCGACAAGTACGGCGTCGGCACGCTCTCCGAGCTGGCCGCCAAGTGCTCGGGCCAGGCCACGGTGCTGGCCGGGCCGCCGGAGTGCCCGCAGCGGCCGAAGTGCCAGGCGGGGCTGGTGCAGGTCTACGACTTCAAGGCCGGCTCGTTCAGCTCGCTGGACCAGGGTGGCCCGCAGACCAAGAACGCGCTGAAGACCGGAGCCGCGAGCGTGGGCCTGGTGTTCTCCTCGGACGGCGCACTGGCCGTCGGCTGATCCCGGCCGCCCGGCGGCGGCGCCCGGGCCCCGGCGGGCCGCCCCCCCCCCCCCGCCCCTTTCCCCGCCGGGGGACG